>REBV01000172.1 GCA_007692545.1 Puniceicoccaceae bacterium | reverse complement strand
ACGAGAGGACCGGGAATGACGTGCCTCTGGTGTTCCGGTTATTGCGTCAGCAGTATCGCCGGGTAGCTAAGCATGGAAGAGATAAGCGCTGAAAGCATCTAAGCGCCAAGCTCCTCCCAAGATAAGATCTCCCTTAAGAGTCCAGGAAGACTACCTGGTTGATAGGCTGGAAGTGTAAGTGCAGTAATGTATTAAGCTAACCAGTACTAATTACTCGATTGTGTTTGTCTATACGCCGGTTTTTAAACCATTTAGATCGTCCGTGTTATACGTTAGTAACACTCGCTATGACATAATCTGCAATATTTCCCGATTGAGGAAGCAGTATACTGATAACCATACTGTTCCGAGGGTTCCACTCTGGTGACCATAGGTGCAGGGCAACACACGTTCCCATCCCGAACACGCTCGTTAAGCCTGCAATCGCCGATGGTAGTGCCCCCACGCTGGGGTGCGAGAGTAGGTTATCGCCAGTATTATGACCCGCATTTCCGAAAGGAGATGCGGGTCTTTTCGTGTCCGAATGGTTGAGGTCGCGGCAGGCGCGTACGCCGTTGCTGCCTAGGCCTATACGGTTTCAGTTCAATTGCTCAATTCCGACTTTAGCAAACATTGTCCCGCAGTTACCATTCATTGTTTAAAAACGTGTTCAAACTCTGCGTCTCTGCCCCTCTGCGAGATAAGCTTCGTCGCCCAAGCGTTTCCACTGAGCAAGCTACGCCATATCCAGCTACTCTTATCAGGTTGAACCACGAAGAGCGCGAAGAGCACGAATGGTGGAGACGCATGGCACGAAAAGAGCATCCAGAATGCCGACTCCCGAATGTAGGTTCAAAGAGGGGTACCGCCGCTCAGAATAGGAACAAACCGACTAAAACCCCGCCGAGCCCGATGGCTGCGATCGAATAAACCGCTTTGGCGTTCATTTTGCCGCCGCGTTCCATGGCCCGGCCAAAGAGGAAAAAGACAATCGGGTGGACGAGGAAGGGCATAGCAAAGACAAAAGCGATCATGCTGGCCGCTGCCGGACCTGCGATGCCTTCCTGGATGGCTGCGAACAAACCAAAATGGGATAGCGAAGAGCTGGTTGCCATCAATGCATGTTCGATCGGCATGCCCGCTTTTGCCAAGAGGAGCAGTCCTCCAAAAATCGCGCACAGCTGCCAACCGAAAGAAAACTGCATTAGCGCTTTCACTTCGGCCCGGTCTTCGCCACACGCCCGGCGCAAGTTTCGCAGTGACCACATCGTCAGACTAAGGCCAACTGCAGCGACGATCAGCGCGGGAGTCCATAAAAGTCCACCGCGCTCAATGCTGAGGGCAAGAATCGAAAAAACGAAGATGTGTCCGAAGAAAGGTATGTTGATCATGATGGGCGCGCGCTTCGCGGCACTCTCTCCCAAGTCGCCTGCCGTGCAAGCGCCGGTCAAACCAGCGTGCGAGAGGCCGCCAGCCATAGCGGGGCCAAGGTTTTGGACGGAAGTGGTTTTTCCGATCAACATAAGCAAGGCGATCCCTCCAAACATCCATAGGATTTGACCGAAGAACCCATAAGCAAGGACGGCATTCATTCCGCTTAATCCGAAGGCCTCTCCGATGCGGGAGCCTCCAATCACAAAGTTTGCGGCCAAGACCACTGGGATGCCGGCGAAAAGCAGGCAACGGATGGTTGGTCCGTGCACCCACCGGTAAAAAACGGCACCCAAGCCAGCCGCAATCAGCATGACGAAAAAGATCTGAGGCAATGCGATCAGTGGGCGTACCGCCATAGCGATGTAAGCGCCCATCAGTAAGACGGTGATCAGCAGAAGCATTTCAAAAAGGCCTTTGCGGAGGTAGGCGCGTTTGTTGGTGATCGTTGCTTTGTGATCGATCAATATCACCGCAATCACCAGACCCATGTAGGCGATGAGCGGGTAATAGCGGGCCAGATTTGTTTCTGGAGCTGTCCCCAGCAAAACACGCGTTAATCCCTCAATCCCCAGCAAGAGGAAAAAGGCGCGTGTGATGAAGATTACGTGCGTGCGTCCTGTTCCGAAAAAAACCTCCTCCTTGGCGTAAAGCACACTCGCATCTGCGGGAACTTCGACCGTCGAAAAAATCCTGCGCAGCTGCTGTCCCCCGACGAAAAAGGACGCCGCCAAGGCAATGATGGTGGACTGCGCCATCATCCCGAGCATCGGGAAATCCCGTAAACCCGGGTCGGAGACACCCGTGGCAACCAGCAGGTAACCCATTAACAAGCCGAATATAACAATGATGAGAATCGCGGAGTAACGGGTCCCCGCCACAACCGCCCGAGCCACCAAAACCATGGGAATGACAAAGAAGAGGGTAAGCCAAAACTGGTTGAAGAGATGCTGGTGGGCGATCTCTTGCATCGTTTGAAGTGCAATGATCATAAGGAGGGCTGCTTAATTGGGGCGGGTTCTTTATTGCACGAATTGCAGCTGGATTTGTCCATCGAGATCGGCTTTTCGTCGTCTGGATTGTCCGGAGCTAATCATTTTCATAAGTAGCGGACTCATTGAGCCTCTGGCTTGATTTTGAAGACTGGCTTTGACAATGCCCCGCTTCTGCCAGACAGGTTTAAGAGAGTATGTCAGCTTCATCGCCCCTTATCTACTGGATCCGCACGGATTTTCGCCTGCAAGACAACGCCGCGCTCAAAGCGGCGATAGAGACAGGTCGTCCAATTGTTCCGCTCTACCTGCATGATCGTCAGCCTGAGGGCAACTGGGCATTGGGCGGCGCGGCTAAATGGTGGTTGCATCAGGCATTGGAAGATTTCTTGACGCGCTGGAAAGCGAAGGGCGGTCGGCTCATCCTTCGGGTGACAGATGATGTCTTGGCGGAGTTGAGTCAGGTGATTGAGGAGACCGGGGCGGAGGCCGTTTACTGGAATCGCCGTTATGAACCTGCGGGCCGGGCGGTTGATGAGCGGGTAAAGCGTGAGCTGAAAGCCGCTGAGTTGGAGGTGCGTAGTTTCCAGAACGAGCTCTTGGTCGAACCCCACACGGTAAGCACTGGCCAAGGCAAACCCTACAAAGTTTACACCCCATTCTGGAAGGCGATCAAAGACCGGCCGCTACCAGCCATCGAGACACCCGCGCTGGATAAACTGCGTTTTCCCTCGGAATGGCCGCGCTCGGAGGCTGTCGAAGATTGCGCTCTGTTGCCGGAGCTGGATTGGCCGGAAAAGTTGGCCACCGAGTGGCAAGTAGGGGAGGATGCGGCTCAGCAACGGCTGGATCGCTTTTTGGATGGCGTGGTGAACGGCTACAACGAAGCCCGTGATATCCCTTCGGAAGAGGGCACTTCCCGGCTTTCACCCTATTTGCGCTGGGGGCATATTGGTCCACGGCAGGTTGCGCACCGGCTGCACGCGGAGTTTGATCTGCGACAGGCTGGTCCGCAGGTGTATATGAAGGAGCTGTATTGGCGGGAGTTTGCCTACAACGTGCTCTACCACTTTCCGGAAACGGCGGATGATCCGCTGCGTCCTGAGTTTAAAAAGTTCCCCTGGCAGGAAGACGCTAAATTGTTGGCTGCCTGGCAGCGTGGCAAAACCGGTTACCCGATCGTCGACGCCGGAATGCGGCAGCTCTACCAAACTGGTTGGATGCACAATCGGGTGCGCATGATTGTCGCCTCGCTGCTGGTGAAGCACCTTTTGCAGCCTTGGCAGGCTGGTGCCCGCTGGTTTTGGGATACACTGGTCGACGCGGATCTGGCGAGCAACTCGCTTGGTTGGCAATGGAGCGGTGGTTGCGGGGCCGATGCCGCACCCTATTTCCGGATTTTTAACCCCATCACCCAGGGCGAAAAGTTCGATCCTGAGGGTGACTACGTACGCCAGTGGGTTCCAGAGCTTAAAAAACTCTCAAACAAGTACATCCACCAGCCGTGGGAAGCGCCAAGCGGAACGCTGCAAGCGGCGGGAATTAGGCTCGGCGAGGACTACCCAAAGCCAATTATCGATCATAAAGCGGGCCGCGCCCGCGCCTTGGCAGCTTTTGAAGCTCTGAAAAACGCATGAGTGCTGTCGCCACAAAGAAGGTAAGGAATCTGGTTCTCGTATTTGGAGATCAATTGGATCCTGATGCAGGCGTATTTAAGGACTTTGATCCTAAAAAAGACGCGGTCTGGATGGCGGAGGTTGACCACGAGTCGACCTATGTCTGGAGCCATAAACAACGCATTGCCCTCTTTCTATCAGCGATGCGGCACTTTCGGGATGAGTTGAGCGCGCGCGGTATCAAAGTTCACTATCGAGAACTTGGGGATAAAGCAAACAGCGGCAAACTGTCGACTGAGTTGGAGCACGCTCTTGAAACCTTGAAGCCGGAAAAAGTGCACTTCACCCGGCCCGGGGAGTGGCGGATTTTACGGGGATGCGAAAAGGTGCTGCAGACTACGGATACATCGTATCAGCTTTTTGAAGACACTCACTTCTTCACCGCGCCAGCAGATTTCGACGAGCACGCCGAAGGGCGCAAGTCCTTACGGATGGAGTTTTTCTATCGCGAACTGAGAAAGAAGACCGGTATTTTGATGGATGAGGACGGCAAGCCAGTGGGCGGTGAATGGAACTTCGATAAGGAAAACCGAGGAAGTTTTGGTAAAGGAGGCCCTCCAGTCGAGACTGCGGGCCCGGTGAGTGAGCCGGACGAAATAACTGCGGAAGTCCTGCGTTTGGTTGAGGATCATTTTCCAAAGCATCCCGGTAGCCTGAAGCATTTTCGCTGGCCGGTGACCCGTCGCGCGGCGCTCCATGCCCTCAACGATTTTGTGAAGCATCGCTTACCGGATTTTGGCACCTACCAAGATGCCATGTGGACGGATGCGCCTTGGTTGTATCACGCTTGGCTGGGCTCATCACTCAATTTGAAGTTGTTGAATCCCCGGGAAGTAGTTTCCGCAGCAGAGGCTGCATACCACGAAGGGCACGCCCCGCTACCGGCGGTGGAAGGGTTCATCCGGCAGATCCTCGGTTGGCGCGAGTACGTGCGCGGGGTTTATTGGAAGTTCATGCCTGATTATCTCGAAAGAAATTCCCTTGGCGCGGACGCAGCACTGCCGGATTTCTATTGGACGGGCGATACCGAATACGCCTGTTTGAAGCAGACCATTGGGCAAACTTTGGAATACGGTTACGCCCACCACATCCAACGCTTAATGGTGACTGGTCTTTACGCTCTGCTCCTTGGGGTAAATCCAAAGGCTGTGCACGAGTGGTATCTGGCGGTGTACGTTGACGCCGTCGAGTGGGTCGAATTACCCAATGTGTTGGGCATGTCGCAATACGCCGATGGCGGCGTGATGGCCTCCAAACCTTACGCAGCGACAGGTAAATACATCCAGCGCATGAGCAACTACTGCGCAAAATGCCCGAAGAATCCCGCGAAGCGCACCGGCGAAGACGCCTGCCCCTTCACGACCCTTTATTGGGATTTTTTATTGCGTAATGAAAAACCACTACGCAGGAACCAGCGTATGAGCCTGCAGGTACGCAACATCGACCGCATAGACGAAGCCGAGCGCTCTGAGATCCGCGCTGCGGCGGCAAAATTGAAGGGGGCGTAACACATTGTGTGACACAGTGTGTCCCAGCTTTCGTCGCGAATTTGCGTACTCGAAAGCAGCGTTTGCTTTGCGAGTGCGCAGCTTCAGCAAGCATGTGTCGGCTTGGCCAGCGGCTGATGCGACGAACGCTTGCTAAAGCCGCGCGCTACGTATTTCTCTCTTCCTCATGGCTGATCCGCCACTGATAAGCTTTCCAATCACTGGCTAATTTTGCTTTCACTGGATTATTGCGAATGTAGGCGATCGTTTTTGCGAGCTCCCCTTCGTTTCGTATCCAGCGGTCAAACCAATCTTGCTGCCAAAAACGTTCTGATCTTCCAAGCGCTTGATTGATCCATCGCGCCGATCTCCCTTTGAATCGTTCCACAATCTGCTTAAGCGAAAATCCCGTGTCTTGTTCCAAGATCAGTAAATGAACATGGTTCGGCATCACCGTTGCTTCACCGACTAACCAGCCTTCCTTTTCCATGGCGATCATTGCCTCCAAACAGAGTTGGTTGGGTCTGGGCTGAGTGAACGGAGCAAATCCCGACCCCGCATCGAGGTACTTTTCGGTCGTCAAAAAATAGCGGCGTTGCAGCTGATAAAATGCTTCGGATTGAGCCTCGATGCTTTGCAATGTGCGATTAATCTCTTGCAGCCTTCGTTTTGCTGCCTCAGGTAAACTTCCCTGACAACGAATAGTGACAAAATGCCAATGCCCCTCAACCTCCCAATGGGGTAACCGCGAGCGCCACCGATCACGAGTGGTATACCTTTCCATGCCGCGAGTAAAAGCTCAGCCCTTTGCTTGGCAAGCGTGCGTTGGCTTGGCCAGCGGCGCATGCGACGAACGCTTGCTAAAGCCGCGCGCCACGTGGCCCCGTATTTGAAAACAGCGTTTGCTTTGCGTAGTGCGCAGCTTTAGCAAGCATGTGTGGGCTTGGCCAGCGGCTGATGCGACGAACGCTTGCTAAAGCCGCGCGCTACGTGGCCCCGCATTCGAAAGCAGCGTTGGC
>REBV01000283.1 GCA_007692545.1 Puniceicoccaceae bacterium | reverse complement strand
CTTGATGACGCTCGGCTATAAGCCGGCTGATGCCGACAAACTGGTGCGCAAAGCGGTCTCCAGCCTCGGCCCGGATGCCTCCGTTGAGGCACTCCTGCGTAGCGCGCTCTCGTGAGGCGCTAGCTGCGATCGCTAAATTTTGTCGAGATTAGGTCTTGATCTTTCCCTGGAAACCGCCTTTTTTCTTCCGCTTTCACTTTTAACCCAGACTCAATCATGTCACAACACAACAGTTTCAAGGCCGCCGGTGGCGGTGGTAAAAAAAATCGCACCGTGCTCAAACGCTTCGAGCGTGTTGACCTGCTACGCAAGCGCGGGCAGTGGGCAGAGGGCAACCGCATCGTGGGTCTGAGAAAGACCAAGCCGGAAGAATAAGCCAAAATCGGCCGACTGGGATTTCCCCACTTAAACAACCTCTTACAAAAGCCCCTTCCTCCCGGAGGGGCTTTTTCCTATTTTATGGCGACGATCAAACTACACTCCTGGAATGTGAATGGCCTAAGAGCCGTCCTCAAGAAGAACTTCCAAGGCTATCTGAAAACAGAGCAGCCTGACCTGCTATGCCTTCAAGAGATAAAAATCTCCAAGGATTTAATCGATGATTTCCAGTTCGAAGCCTACCCGTACACCTTTTGGAATTGTGCCCACAAAAAAGGCTATTCCGGCACCGCTCTACTCAGCAAACGAAAGCCGATTTCTGTCAGCCATGGGCTTGGAATTGAAAAGCACGACGCCGAGGGCCGCGTCATCACCGCCGAGTTCGAGGATTATTATGTGGTCACGGTCTATACCCCCAATTCACAGAACCACGACGAAAATAAGCGCCCGCGACGGCTCGACTATCGGACAAACGAGTGGGATGTGGACTTTCTCACCTATGTAAAGCGGCTTGACTCAATTAAACCTGTTATCATCTGTGGGGATCTGAACGTAGCCCACCGGGAAATCGACTTGGCCAACCCAAAGACAAACCGTAAAAACGCCGGATTTACGGATGAAGAACGGGGCCGCTTCGGGCAATTGCTGGAGGCAGGCTTTGTCGATAGTTTTCGCAGCCTCTATCCGGAGGCGACCAATCGCTACAGTTGGTGGTCCTACCGGGCCGGAGCACGCCAACGCAATGTCGGGTGGCGCATCGACTATTTTATTCTGTCCAAAAGGCTTAAGGGACGGCTGCAGGACGCTTTTATCCTCGACCAGGTGGCGGGCTCCGACCACTGTCCTGTCGGCATCTCGCTTAGTGTTTAAGCAAGAAACAGCAGCTCAAAAACAAAAAACAGGCGGGGGAGGGATCAAACCATTCTGAGCCCGACGTAAACATGACGTGAAAATGTACCATAATGCAAAAAAAGCTTCCAATATTAGCTTCTATGCGTATGTTAATATATAGGCTAATCTCTGCCTAAAACCCGTCATGAACCCCCAAAAAAAATTTATTCGATCAAAAGATCACGGATTTTCATTGGTTGAGGTCATGATTGCGATGTTTGTTCTCACACTGTTGGCACTGGCGACGACGAGAACCATGACATACACCAAGTTTACGACGGAGGATACTCTTTATGAGGCTACGACGCTCAACCTCGGCCTTAGTATTATTGAGCAGATGAAGGGGAGAAGTTACCATGAGCTGATGAATCCCCCCCTCGTCGGGGGAAAGCCATCATTTACTATGCGTCTCGGAGCTGGGGCTCAAGAAATCCTTATCCTGGACGAAGCAAATCAGTTGGATGTGCCCATTGTGACCGAAGCGGGCGGCGACCAGACAAAACGACTCCCCGTCACGGTCACACCCTCGATGACGCCGATGACGGAAGGCATCGGCCTCTGGCTCGAGGTCCATTATTCCTTTCCCCACCCACGATCCGGTAAAATCCGCGAGCGATTTGTGTACAACGCAAAGACGAACGTAGAGAGTCTTGATTAAGCGAATCCTCCCCATCCTCCGCACCCCGAGTATGTTAGCCGAAAACCTAAAAACAAAAAAATCAAGAGGCTTCACCCTAACCGAAATAATGTTCGTATCGGCGATTCTCGGCTTGGTTTCTATCGTGCTCGTTGGGTTTATCCGCCAAACTGGGGAAAGCATGAATTGGGCAACGAACAAAACGCTCGTCGTTCGCGATGTGAGAAATTTCACTACCCGTATTACAAACGAGGCCTTCGCGGCAAACATTGGTGTTGTCTATTCAGGATTCGCCCTAAACGAACGCAACGAAGTCGGTAAGCGATTGGAGAGCGGGCAGTCGGGTGATTGCCTCGTCCTCGTCCACAGGGCACCCCTCCCTCAACTAGGCGACCCCATGCACTACACGAAACTGGTGATTTATTTCCGTCAACCAGACTCGGACGGTGTCAGTCCAGTCTATCGGGCAGAAGTCGAGTTTACAACGCCCCAACCGACCGCAAGTATCACTCTTGAAGCCCTTTTGGCCAGTAATTTTCCTACTATCCCCACCAACGCCCCCGTCGTGCTCGAGCTTTCCAGGGGCCTGGCCAGTGGAAACCTTTTTCATAACTTGGGCGGAAGCTTTCTTATAAATGGTGAAATTCTTCATGGAAAGAAGGCTAGGGAGGTCACCAACACCTACAATTTAACTATCTCAACCAGAGGCTAATCATGAAACATCGTCAAACAGGAAGCAGCTTATTCGTTGTGGTCATCGTCGCCGCGGCTTTGGGGGTCGGGGTCTATTCCATGCTCTCGCTTGTGCAGAACGAGTTTCGGCTAACTCGACAAGCGGCCGTTTACCATGAAGCACGTCTTGCTGCAGAGAGTATTTTGGAGCAAAGTATGGCTGACCTGAGCCGGCGCCTTACCGGGGAGACTGCGTTTCCAAATGACTCCCTGAAGCCGGGAAACAATCCATTAAGAATTGGGAATGAATTCATCGCGCGATATTCTGGAGAAGGCTCGCCAAGTGGGCTCATCATCCCGGACAAAACTGTCTATACCTCCGTTAATGACTTCGGGACGGAGCTAACGGAGGTGATCGGCGGCCTGGTGACAGAGCCGCAATGGCGCTATATCGACCCGCGGGATATTGCAAACGCAGGGGATCCATTCGCCGGAACCCGGGTCCTCGAGCGCAATATCGAAGTTTTGGCCAAGGCCACTGTTGAGCGCCCATTACTGGGGCGTCAAACCGTCCACGTACGCCAGGTTCTACTGGTACGCGACGCCCCACTTTTTGCCTATGCGATTTTTTACAACCTGCCGCTGGAGATCGCACCTGGTGCCAGAATGGACATCTACGGTAACATTCATGGCAACAACAACGGTTATCTCCAATCGAATAATGGCCTCAACATGCACTCAAGGCTTACCCTGGGAGGCGATCTTTTCCATGGGCGTCGTCCAGGTAGCGGTATGGGCCTTTCCACCGGAGCTGTTAACATCCTGAATTCTTCAGGAAAACTGGTCAACATGAAGAAAGATGGTAGCTGGCCTAAGACCGATGCCACCGATGCTTTCACGGCGGGCAACTGGCTGCAGAGCTCATCGAACAATTTTGCCGACCTTGCCAACCAAATCTGGTCGAGAAATGTGCAAACTGCAGTTCACGGCGTCCTGCCGCAAAACCCCGTGGGCGTCACAGAATACATTGAAGACACCAATCCCAACACGAGCGCGAAGGAATCCTTTAACAGCGCCTATCAAATCATCCAACCTCCGCTCCGCTCCAGCGACCTCAGCATCCCCGACGCAACAAGCGATCCCGTGGGCCACCAAAAAGCCGTGGCATTGAACGAGATTGAAAAGCAAAAATATTCCTACAAAGCAGGCTTGATTATCAACGTCGCAGCAGACGGCACTCTCAGTTACCTGACCCCCCAGCGCAACTCAGCGGGTGACCTCATCTACGGAGGCGACGGCCTCCCGCTGATGGATACTCTCAACCCATCTCAGCCGATTACTGAATCAACTCCCTTCAGTGAGACACCTGTTTTGGATCCAGAGAGTGGGGAAATCATCAGCTATGAAATCACTGGTGGCTTTCATGACAAACGCCAAGCCCAGGACCTAAATATCGTCAATGTGAATGTCGATAAGTTAACTGAGCTTATTCACGGCAATAACGAAAGCGACTGGGGCGGAAGCAAGCCTGAGGACTGGTGGAATGGGGTTGTTTACGTGCAATTCCCCCAGCAAAACAGTAGCCCGAGAGCGGATGGTGTCAATCCAGCCATCAGCGGCTGGGGTGTGCGCGTTCGAAATGCTCAGACGATTCCAAACCCGGAGTTTGCCATTGAACGCGGTGAATCCGGTATGTCATTGGCCACCAATCAAATGATGTATATAGAAGGCCACTATAATGCAGATGGCAACCGGAATACGGGTTCGCCGCTCCAGCCAGACGATCCAAGTAATTTCGGCAAAGAAGGTTATGAGGCCCCCGCGGCACTGATTGCCGATTCGATTACCTTCCTTAGCCCCAATTGGGACGACAGAAACAGTAATCAATCACTGAGCACCCGTTCGCCGACACACACTGAAGTCTCCGCCGCGATCTTGACGGGCTTGGTTCCTTCAGGAAAGACTGGAAGTAATTCCTACAGCGGAGGCCTGGAGAACTTCCCCCGGTTCCTGGAAAGTTGGGGCGGCGAAATGCGTATCCGCGGCTCCATGGTGGCCCTGTTCGAGAGCGAAGTCGGCACAGCACGATGGGGCAAAAGCGATGTCTATTCAGCGCCTACACGCAGTTGGGGCTTTCACGAAGCGTTTGCTGATGGTGCGCAGCCTCCAGGCACACCAAACACTCGCCGGTTTCTGGCAACCGATTTCACCGTTTTGAATCAGACTGAGTATGCTGCGCGTATTAAACAGGCTTCAGAAGCTTTTTAACAAGGGCTCTGCCCCGAGACTTGTCTTGATAACGAGTCTCTTCTGCCTGGCGGGCTTTGCCTCGGGGGAAGAGGCTGACTACCCACGCATACCTGTGGCGGCAGTTGAGCGCTATGCGGCCTCCACGATAAGCGAAGTGATTGAAAGTATGAACGTCCCGCTCACTCTTATGCGTAGCTCCAGTCTGGTCTTTAAAATGGACCCCATCGATAATCATATCGCGGTCGAGCCGCCTGCTGGTGTATCCGCAAGATTGACTCACTACGCCAACCCCGCCCTCAAGGTTGACCTGATTTCATTCAAGAAAGCGAATTTCGGGCACAACCTATCCGAGGCGACATTGAACGCTTACTTGCTCGGTCGCGCTCAGGATTTTACCGAAGAGCAAGCATTTAAAATCCTCAACGAGCCTGCTTTCACAACCGGGCCGGCCAGATTCAGATTTTTTGGGGTGCGCTCAGTTCCCCTGAGCTATAGCTTTCTGGAAAAAGACGTCCAACTGACCCGGGAAGAGAACTGGTTCGATATCGACGGCTATATTCATATTATCTCGGTTGAAGCACCCAGCCGCTTTTTCATCAGCTACTTCGAGTCGATCCGGGTTCCCTTCAATTCCTCGACTCCAGTCGGCAATTAGTTCGCCCAAGCCCGCGCGTAAAACTTGCCTCGGGCGGGCACTCTGGTGTTTGCTCGTCGGAAATGTTTTTATCCGAACCCGCTGTAAGTAATTTGACCGAGTCCGGGCTGATCGACCGTATCGCCCGCTGGCTGGGTCCACTCAATCCGCCCGCACCCGAGGGCATGGGTGATGACTGCGCGGTCTATCCACCTACCGCCGATTGCCAGCAAATTGTAACAAGCGATGCCCTGGTTTACGGGCAGCATTTTGATAGCTCCATTTCAGCCCGGCAAGCAGGCATCAAACTGGTCAACCGCAACCTGAGCGATATCGCTGCGATGGGAGGCACCCCGGAGCGCGCCATCCTCAACTTGATGTGCGGGCCCGACCTGGAGCTCGCTTGGCTGGAGGCGTTTTTTTTCGGCCTCCGCCAAGCCGCAGCAGCGGTGAATTTACACATTGTTGGTGGTGACATCTGCCGCCTGAATCCGGGCTGTTTCACCTCTGTCCTCACCATCATCGGAACAGTGGATAAGCCACTTTTACGTGGGACTGCCCAACCGGGGGATGCTATTCTCGTCACTGGAGAACTGGGTGGCAGCCTGGCTGGCAAGCACGCCCACTTCAGTCCACGACTTGCCGAGGGGCGATGGCTGGCCCAGAGCGGATGCTGCACCGCCTTGATGGACTTAACCGACGGTCTGGCCAAAGACTTGCCGAGTCTCCTGGCCGAAGATCAAACGGCCAAACTTTTACTGGATGCGGTTCCGCTCGCTGCCGATGGGTCTGCCGCAGCAGCCCAATCCGGGCGCACGCCCCTGGAACACGCCTTCTGCGATGGTGAAGACTACGAACTACTCTTCACTTTGCGTGCAGGCGAGTCTGTCCCAAACTTCCTCAGTCTTTGGCAACAGACTTTTCCGGGCGTTCGCATCAGCCATATCGGCCACATCAGCCATGACCTCACCCCGGGCAGCGCGGAACGCCTAGTCGATGCGGCCAATGGGCAGGCCCTCCCCTTCTCCAAAGGTTTTGAACATTTCAGGGGGACCTCATGAAAAAAACACCCCGCATCCAACAACTCGAAGACGGTCTTTGTAGCCATTCCGAGCAGCAAACTCAGGAAATAGCCAGCGAACTCGCCACGCTCCTGCCGCCCGACACAGTGCTGGCCC
>REBV01000173.1 GCA_007692545.1 Puniceicoccaceae bacterium | reverse complement strand
GTAGGCCAACAACGCTGCAGGCGCTCGCAAGCGAGCACGCCACTTTCCAAGATTCAATATGGACCGGAAAAACACGTGTTATAGCCGTTACCAAGCCGAATGCTGATAGCCTGGCCCGGTGACTTTGAATAATTCATTGGCATGTTCTTTGCTAAGCGGTAGATATGTTTTCGATTTCTGCCTTTTATGTCGCTCTGCCCGCTACCTGCTATTACGCCTGATGCTCCCCAAAAAGAAGCTATTGGTGGTGACCGATTTGGACGCCACTTTACTGGACCCTAAGTATTCATGGGCAGCGGCTGAGCCCGCTATCGAGCGCCTGCGGGCACTCGGTCTGCCGCTGGTTTTGAATTCGAGTAAGACGCTGGCTGAGATGGCGGCAATAAGGGCTGCTCTGCGTTTGGAGACTCCCATTGTAGCAGAAAACGGCGGCTTGATTGCTTTTCCAAAATCGGGTTCTGCCGGTTACCAGATTGAAATTAAGGGTCTTTCACGGGCGGTTATTTTAAGGGCGGCTCACGAGTTGCGCCGGACCGATGCTTATCGCTTCGGCGGCTTTGCTGACTGGTCGCCTGTTGAGTTGGCTGATTTAACCGGGCTTTCGCTGGAACAGGCGGCTGCCTCACTTGATCGGCAGGCCACAGAGCCGATCCTCTGGCACGACACCGAGGCCAGGCGTCTGGCTTTTGCCGGGGCGCTGGCGGCGCAAGGGGTGCGAATGTTGCGCGGCGGGCAATTTTGGCATCTGATGGGGATGGCGGATAAGGCCGATGGGGTGGCAGCGCTTCGGGCCTACTATCAGGCAAAAGAGCCCGGGGTGGAGTGGCAGGTGCTGGCCCTCGGGGATAGTGCCAATGATACGGCGATGCTCGAAGCGGCCGATATAGCGGTGGTCATTCCGCATACGGATGGGCCGCGCATCGCGCCGCAGGCCCCCCGCGTGATTCAGGCAAGTTCTCCGGCCAGCGCGGGCTGGAACGCCGCGCTACTTTCTCTTCTCAACGAATACTACGGATAAATATTATGGGTGATTTTCATCAACACGGTCTCATTACTACGCTGCATCAGCTGAACAGCCGTCCGCTGGAAAAACTGGAGGCGGACCTGATGCAGTTTCGCAAGCATCGCCCGATGGGCTTGGTTTTGCCATCCCTGTATTCCGAACTGCAGCTGCCGGCGCTGACGTCCATTCTGGAGGAATTGGCCGAGGTGCCTTACCTGGATCAGATCGTGGTCGGGCTGGATCAGGCCAATGAGGCCGAGTATCGGCACGCCCTGGAATTTTTCGGTGCTTTGCCGCAGCAGCCTCAAGTGCTCTGGAACGACGGGCCCCGCCTGCGCAGGATAGATGCCTTGCTGGCGGAGAAGGGGCTGGCTCCGAAGGAAGCGGGGAAGGGGCGTAACGTCTGGTATATGTTTGGCTACGTCCTGGCTTCGGGCAAGGCGCAGGCGGTGGCGATTCACGATTGTGATATCACCACCTACAAACGCGACCTGCTGGCCCGCCTGATCTACCCAGTCGCCAATCCTGCCTTCAGCTACAAATTTTGTAAGGGCTTTTATGCCCGGGTGGCCAACAATTCGATGAATGGCCGTGTTTGTCGCTTGC
Source organism: Puniceicoccaceae bacterium (assembly GCA_007692545.1). Classification (GTDB taxonomy): domain Bacteria; phylum Verrucomicrobiota; class Verrucomicrobiia; order Opitutales; family Coraliomargaritaceae; genus Thalassobacterium. Next base: position 23,992 of record REBV01000173.1, on the reverse strand, counting down.
TGGTCACACCGCTCATCCGCGCCCTGAAAAAAGTCTGTGGCTCCAACGACTACCTCGATTATCTGGATAGTTTTCGCTACCCCCTGGCCGGGGAGTTTTCCATGCAGTTGGATGTGATTGAAGACATCCGCATCCCTTCCGACTGGGGGCTGGAGATGGGGGTGCTGTCTGAGATGCAGCGCAACTACTCAACCAACCAAATCTGTCAGGTCGATGTGGCGGATACCTACGATCACAAGCACCAGGATCTTTCACTGGAGGACCGCTCGCGCGGGCTTTCGAAGATGAGCAGCGATATTACCAAATCGCTCTATCGTAAGATGGCCACCCAGGGGCAGGTCTTTTCGCACGAGCACGTTCGGACGATTAAAGCTGCCTACTATCGAATCGCGCTCGATTTGGTCGATAGCTATCAGAGTGATGCGATGATTAACGGGCTCAAATTCGACAGTCACACCGAGGGCTCAACGGTCGAGGTCTTTGCCGAAAACATCCTGAATGCCGGTGAAGAGTTTCTCGATCCGAGCAAGTCGATGGACGTGCCCTTCATGCCGAGTTGGAAGCGCGTCATAGCGGCGGTGCCGGATATTCTGCACCAGCTGCGGGAGGCGGTCGAAGAGGACCGTCTGGAATATGGTTCTGAGATTGTGACCAATCCAGCCCTGCATCCCAAGGTGCAGCGCATCCGCCAGCGGGTGGCCCTGCATGTCAGAGAGATCTACGGCGAGGAAGATGCCGAAGAGATTACCGAGGAGCTGATGGAAGCAGCCAACATGTCGGATCAAATCTCTCCGTTGAGTCTGACTGCGAGTAAGTGGGATCAGTCCGATGCCTTTTTGATTACTTATGGAGATTCGATCACACGTGAAGGTCGGGTGCCCCTGCGCGAGCTCAATAATTTCCTGGTGCGCGAGCTGAAAGATACAGTCAGTGGTGTCCATATCCTGCCCTTCAACCCCTACAGTTCGGACGATGGTTTCTCCGTCATCGACTATACGGCGGTCAATCCTGCATTGGGCAATTGGGAGGATATACAAGCTATCGGGGACGAGTTTACAGTGATGGCGGACCTCGTCATTAATCACTGCTCACGGGAGTCGGAGTGGTTTAAGAACTACGTCAAAAATAAAGCACCCGGACGCGGCTATTTTATCGACGGCTTGGAGTATGAAGACCTCTCGCAGGTGGTCCGCCCCCGCAGCACACCGCTGCTGACGGAAGTGCAAACAGTCGACGGTGTGCGCCAGCTTTGGTGCACCTTTGGCGAAGATCAGGTCGATCTGAACTACCGCAACCCCGACTTGCTGCTCGAGATCGTACGAATCATCCGCTATTACGTGGAGCAGGGGATTCGCTACTTCCGCCTGGATGCGATCGCTTTTCTCTGGAAAGAGTCGGGCACGCGTTGCGTGCACCTACCCCAGACACATGAATTGATTAAACTCCTGCGTCTGGTGATTGAGAACCTCGACCCCGGCGCCGTTATCATCACAGAAACCAACGTGCCGAACCGTGAAAACCTCAGTTACTTTGGTAATGATAACGAAGCGCACCTGATTTATAATTTCTCCCTGCCCCCGCTCTTGCTCAATGCCATACTGAGTGGTGACTGCCGTCATCTAAAGACCTGGATGATGTCGATGCCACCTGCACGCCAGGGTCGCGCCTATCTGAATTTCATCGCCTCGCACGATGGGATCGGCTTGCGCCCGGCCGAAGGGCTGCTGTCGGCTGAAGAGCTCGAAAATTTACTGGAGACCATCCGGGAGGCCGGAGGTGAGATCTCCATGCGCCGCATGCCCGACGGCGAGCTCAAGCCCTACGAGGCAAACATCGCACTCTTCAGCGCGATGGCCCGGCCAATTGGGGGCGGGGACGATGGTTTGCAAGTGGCCCGCTTTCTTTGCGCCCATACCGTCATGCTGGCGCTGGAGGGTCTGCCAGCCATCTACATCCACAGTATGCTCGGCACGGAAAACGACCGCGCGGGCATGGCGCAGACGGGTAGGGCCCGCACCATCAATCGCTATCAATGGCCCGCTGAAGCCCTCGAAACCGCATTGGCCGATGAGGACCGCCACCATAAAACGGTCTTTGAGGCCATGAAGCGACTCATCCGGATCCGCCGCCAACAGCCCGCCTTTCATCCCAACGCCACCCAATACACACTGCACTTTTCCAACGAAATTTTCGCCTTTTGGCGGGAAAGTTTGGACCGCGATCAGAGTCTGTTCGCCCTGCATAATGTTTCGTCGGAGAAGCAGGCGATCCCTCTGGTCGAGCTCAATCTCATCGCAACGGAGTCCTGGCGGGATTTGTTGAGTGGAAAGGCCTACACCAATCTCAGCGATGTGATCGAGTTGGAGCCCTACGCCTGCGCCTGGATCACCAACCAATAAAGCGCGCTCCGGTAGCTTACTTGACAGTGCACGTTTTTCAGCTTTGGTGGGGGTATGATTATTTTAACTGATCGGGCAGTGACTCAGATTCGTCAATTGGAGGCCGAGAAGGCTAGCGAGGGCCAGTTGCTGCGCATTTTCGTGGAAGCGGGCGGCTGCTCGGGTTTTGAGTATGGCATGTCCTTCGACGCCCGCAAAGCGGATGACGCGGTTCTAGAGAGCAATGGCGTCTCCTTCCTGATGGACCCGACGAGTTTGGAGTATCTGGATGGCAGCGAGGTCGATTTTGATGATGGATTGAGTGGTAAAGGCTTCGATATTCGCAACCCGAATGCGAGCAGCACCTGTGGTTGCGGGCGCTCTTTCAATTAAATTGCAGGCTTTCGCTTCTTTACGCTTGCTTTGGCTCGTTCACGGGCTATCCATTTCCGCTTTCCCACGCACTGAGTGTGGGGGAAATTAGGCAATTCCGCCTCAATCAATCACCATATATATAAGAAACACCGTTTCTCCCTGACTGGTGCTCAGGGCTTTGAACCAACTATGAATACAACACCCAAAGACCTCCTCGACGCAGGCGTTCACTTCGGCCACCAGCTTCGCCGCTGGAATCCCAAGTCCAAGCCCTACGTGTATGATAACCGCAACGGTATCTCCATCATTGATTTGGAGAAGACCCACGCACTCCTCGAAAAAGCCTATGTCAAGGTTGAGGAAACGATCGCTTCCGGTAAGGACATCCTCTTTATCGGCACCAAGAAACAGGCGCAGGAAATCGTCCGTGAGGCCGCCACATCCTGCCAGATGCCCTTCTGCGTGAATCGCTGGATGGGTGGGGGCCTGACTAATTTTACGACCATTAAGAGCTCGCTCGCCAAATACCGCAAGTTCCTGAAAATGGATCAAGCGGGTGAGTTGGAGAAGCTGCCAGGTAAAGAAGAGGCAGCCATTCGCCGTCAGATGAGCCGGATGAATCGCAACTTCGAGGGCATGCTGGAGGTCAATGATTTGCCGGCCGTTGTTTTCGTGATCGATACCAAGAACGAAGAGATCGCGGTGGCTGAAGCCAACCGCCTGGGCATCCCCGTGATTGGTCTGGTCGACACAAATTCCGATCCGACGGTCTTGGACTTCCCGATTCCGGGTAACGATGACGCCGTCAAATCGATCCGCATCATTGTCGAGACGATCCTGGAGGCGGCTCAAAATGGCCTTTCCCGCCGTGAAGCGAAGAAGATTCAGAAGAACGCCGGTCCGATCATTCGTGAACAGGTATTCGAGCAACAGGAAGACGTCGAAGTCACACTGCCTGCCGGATACGGTGAGGACGAAGAAAAAGCTCCTGCCGCTCCCGTAGCTGCTGCCCAAGCGGCCCCCACAGAAGCTGACGCATCGGTAGCGGCTCCAGAGCCCGCCGCCGAGTCTGCAGTCGCTGAAGAAACGACCGAGGATACTTCCAAGGAAGCATCCAAGTAATTCAATATTTTATAAATCCCAAGTTTTGATAGATAGTTATGAGCGTACAAATTAATGCAAAAATGGTCGGCGAACTGCGCGAAAGCACAGGTGCCGGACTGATGGACTGTAAGAAAGCCCTGGTAGAAGCCGAGGGTAACTTCGATACAGCAGTAGAGCTACTGCGTAAAAAGGGCATGGCGACTGCGGCGAAAAAAGCCGGCCGCGATGCCAGCGATGGCCTGGTTGACACCTACATCCACCTGGGTGGTAAGGTCGGTGTTTTGGTCGAGGTCAGCTGCGAGAGCGATTTCGTGGCCAAGACGGATGACTTCAAGCAATTCGTTCGCGACATTGCGATGCACGTTGCTGCAGCCAGCCCGGTTTGTGTTTCCCGCGAGGAAATCGACCCCGAGATCATTGCTGCCGAGCGCAAGGTGGCTGAAGGCCAGGCCGAAGGCAAACCGGCTCAAGCGATCGAGAAGATCGTTGAGGGCAAGCTGAATAAGTTCCTCAGCGAGTCCTGCCTGCTGGAACAAGCTTTTGTGAAAAACCCGGATCAAACCGTGCAAGAAGTTTTGACTGCTATGATTGCCAAAATGGGCGAAAATATGCAGATCAAGCGCTTCGCCCGCTTCCAAGTCGGCGAATAGAGAATTTTTTCTGTTTGTTTGATACGACCAAACGCCCCGCACCGGTTTCCGGTGCGGGGCGTCTTTGTATACAGTTGGCTGAGACTAGATCTTGGCCTTCAGGTCGTCCTTGGAGGTCAGGCCGACGATGGTTTCGGCGACTTGGCCGTCCCGGAAAATCAGGATCGTCGGGATGGCCCGGATTTCAAATTTGGTGGCGATCTCGCTGTTGTTATCGACGTTCACCTTGCAGATCTTGACGGCGTCACCGAGTTCATCGGCGAGTTCTTCCAGGATGGGTGCGATGGCCTTACAAGGGCCACACCAGGGGGCCCAAAAGTCAACCACCACCGGCGCGGAGCCACCGGCGACGGTGCTATCGAAATTAGAGCTATCGAGTTCTGTTATTTTATCGGACATAATCTGTCGGTATTTATTTTCTGATTTATTGGAGAAAGGGCAGTGTCTCTTGAAGAATGAGCACTGTGAAGGCAATCGCGGCGGCGGCAACCAGGGCATCGATCAGAATCGTCATGCTATTTGTGGAGCCCGAACCTTCATCAATGGAAATAGAAGGGTCGATCTTCGGCTGAGCTACTGGCTTGGGCGTAGGCGTGCTCAGCCTGGGGGACTTGGGTGCCGATGCAGCTGGAGTGGCTGGCGCAGCGATGGATGGTCTGGCTGGCGCCGGAGTTTCTCTTGGCTGAGGCACCGAATCCGTATTTGACGGTGCCGCAGGAGAGGCAGGCGCCGCAGGCTTGGATGGCTTTTGGTCAGCCAGTTCTTCAAAGGAGGGTAAAGGGGTATTTTTTTTGTTATCTTGGGAATCCATAATTTGCGGTAGATTAATTTTGTTGGGGCTGCTGTCAAGCGAGGCTTCGGGGGGAGGCGGGGCGCGATGAATTTATTTTGGGGTGCTGGCTTGGATGATGTCTTTGAGTTCGCCTTTTTCAACGCTATCGAGATCCTTGCCCTTGCGGTCCAGGGTCTCAAAGGTTTTAACGACGGTCTCGGTCATGCGCTGATGCGTCTCTTCCGAGCCGCCCACGATGGCGAAACGCTCGCTCTGGGTCAGGCGCTTGTGGCCGTCGTGATGATCGAGGCCCACGCCGAGCAATTTTGCCGTTTGCTTGTTTGAGCTTTTTGGAGTTGTGTTATTGAGTCGGTTCATAACAATTTAAGGGTAGTTAAAGAGTGCTTTTATTCAACCCGCAGGCAACGTATATCGGCAAAAGCCCGATCTTGCTCCAGAGTGATTTTGTTCAAGCGTGTCAATTCCAGCACGGCCAGAAAGGTGGCCACGATGGTGGTGATGGTGGTGCTGGACTCAAACAGCTCGGAGAAGAGGAAGCTGGGTTGGTGGCGGATACGGAGCAAGACCAGTTCCATCCGGTCGGCTACGGTCACCTGCTCGGCGTGGATTTGCCCCTCGTCGATACGCTCGGCCAGGCGGCGGAGCACTTGGTTGAAGGTATTCCAGAGATCGACCCGGTCGACAGGTTTGAGCGGGCGCTCGACGGCTTCGACTGCCTCGCGCGGGCCGATACGTGCGATCAGGTCGTTGCTGTTGAGGATCAGTTGGCGGATGTCTTCGGCGGCCTCTTTGAACTTTCTGTATTCGAGCAGTTGCTGGACCAATTCCCAGCGGGGGTCGATATCGTTCTCCTCGACATCTTCATTGCTCCCCTGGTCTTTTTTGGGCAGGAGCATGCGGCTTTTGATATACATCAAAGTCGATGCCATGACGAAAAACTCGCCGGCGATTTCCAGGTCCAGCTTATCCATCGAGGCCAGGATGTCGATGTATTGATCGGTCACTTTCTCGATCGGGATATCGTAGATATCGACCTCACTTCTCCGGATCAAATACAACAGCAGATCGAGCGGCCCCTCGAAGGCTGGCAGCCGTATGGCAAAGTCGTTTTCCGGTATGAGTGCTTCTTCCATTTAAGTGATTCGGTAGCAGGGTGGGCCAGGCTGGCCAGAGCGTCCCAAGGGTTGCCGGGGGCCCAGTTGTCCCCATGGCTAATTAAGGTCGGCCAGGCGGAGGCGTATGTTGAATTCCACATCGCTTTCACGGCGTGAGTCCTCGCGGAAAGTGACGGCATAAAGCAGCTCCCAGGTGCTACCCAGTCGGGTGCGCACTCCCAGGCTGAAGCGGGTAAAGTCGCCGGTTCTGGCATCGAAGCGCAGGTCACTCAGGAAGCTGTAGCGCTCGTTGATGCGATAGACGAAGTCGAGGCGGTATTGATCGACCCGGTTATTGAGCAGGTCGGTGGAGAGGCCGAGTTCCCAGGTCTCGCCGCTGCGCAAGGCCGTGCGTGTGCGCAGTTCCTCCAGGGTGAGGGACTCGGTTTTAAAACGGCTGGCCAGGTCAAACTTGAGCCAGGGCGCTGGGTTGAGCACCAGCTCCACCCAGCTTGCGTTGAAGGTGTTTTCATCGCGGCCATCGTAGCGCTCGCCCTTTTCGAAGAGCACGTCCTGATAGAAATTGAGCGCAGCCAGGGTGCGCGAGCCGTAGCCTTTGGCTCTGGTTTGAAAGAGGTTTTCCACGCCCAGGCGCACCAAGTGGGTTTCGGCGATTTGATCCACATTCCGCAGATCGCTCAGATCGAGGATGGGGCGTTGCAAGTCGAATACCTGGCGGTCAATAGCGGCGATCTCATTGATATCATCCGGGTCGGAGAAGTAGCGGTAGCGAAGGACCGGCCGCACGATATGGCGCAAGCCATCGATGCCCCAGGTCGAATTGGTGGTGGGGTAGCTGGCGTAGGCCCGCGCCACCAGGTCGAAGCCGAGCTCATAGATGTCCCGGGTGAAGCTGTCTCCCATGACGGCCGGATCGGCGAAAAAAGGATCGATTTGCTGATTATCGTAATGGGTCAGGCGGGCTCCGGCGAGTGGCGTGAGGGTGAGCCAGTCATTGATGGCGAAGGGCCGTTGTATCCGATAGGTGAAGTCGAAACGGCTGGATTTGCCCTCGGTGGCGAGGGCTGGCTCGATCGAGCCGAAGTCTTCCCGCAGTTGGGCAAAGCTGAGGGAGGCTTTGTGGTAGGCACCCGTGTTGAAAATGGGGACGGGCAGCAGATCGGCGCGCACTTCGGGCAGTCGCTCCTGCACGAGTTCAAACTGATTGGGGCGAAAGCGACCGAAGGCGGATACCATCCAGTTATCACCGGCATAAACGGCTTCGGCAAAGGTATCCGGCCGTTGGTCTTTATTGAAAATATCCTCGCGGAAGTCACGCGTCACCTCGGAGTCCGACCAGTAGCTGAGAGAGGCGGTGGTGTTGAAGCGTTCGCCGATCTGGTGTTTTTGGCGCCACTCGACAAAGCCGCGATTGTTGTCAATCTGGCGATCAAAAAAGTCGACGTCGCGTTCCGAGGCACTTCCCTGATCGTTGATATAGCCGGTGCTGAGGGCACCGACGATACTTTGATTCTCGGAATTATAGAGGTACTGGGCTGTCGGCCCGGCCAGCACACCGCGTTTGCTGTAGAGGTCGAGGTTGGCCCCGGCGCGCAGCCAGGATGTGGCTGGAAACAAGCTCGTCGTTTGCAGGTAGACGCCCCGTCGACTGCTGGAGCCGGCATTGGTATCCAAATAATAGGGTGCCTCGCTGATCGAGTGCTTGTAGGCTGGGAGATAAAATACGGGCACACGGCCAATTCGAAAAGTGGCCCCATCCATAGAGACATATTCACCGTCTTCATCTTGCACGTAGCGGACCAGATTTGAGCTAACGCTGAGCCCGAAAGGGCCGGGGTCTCCATAATAGATCGTGGTGCCATCGATGGAAATAGCTTCGGCTGTACCGCCAGCAGAGACGCCACTGAAGTAGTAGGGCCATTGGCCTGTTTTCAGCCGATCGACCGAGAAAGTATTTTCGTTGGCATCGAAGCTCATGCGGTCCGCCAGTAAGCGGTTGCCCGCATGGGTGATGGTGACGGAGCCCTCGGCATCGGCCAGACCAAAGCCCTGGTAATAAGTGATGCGGTCGGCGCGTATACGGGTGTCCTCGAAGTCAAGCCGGGCATCACCCCGGGCGATTAGGCGCTGAGAGGCCTCGTCGAACTCGAGAGGCTCCAGCGAACTGAGCTCAGGCAAGGAAGCACTCAGCGAGCAGGTGAGCGAGAGGGTGAGTAAAAGAGAGAAATTCCGGGCGTTGGTTAGCACGGGAGCGGACTATGAGCCGCGTATTTTCAGTGGACAAGTCTTTTATACAGTCGAAACCAGTTCTTGAAGACGGAGAAGTGCCCACAATTCGGGCAGCGACCGGTGAGTGTTCGTTGAAAAATCTGAGCACGAGTGATGGCCATGGCGGGTTATCGGCCGGGGGCCAGGATCTGGTCGAGTCGCTCGATGAATTCGTGCCGCAGCTTTTGGGCCTCCCGGCTGAGTGCGCGCTGGCGTTGCTCATACTCCACCTTGCCTTGCGGGGTTTCGACTTTGACCGGCTCAAATCCCAGCGAGCTACAGTCGTAGGGGCTCGCCTGCATGTCGAGCTGCCGCGCACTCACGGCGAATTCAAAACACTGCCAGAGCAGATCCGAGCCCAGCCATGGCATGCACTGGGCCGCCAGTTTATACAGATCCATATTGGTATGCAGGCAGCCGCACTGTTCGCTTTCCAGCCGGTTGTCTTTGTCCGGTTGCAAGCGGTTAAAGGCCTTGGCACCGGGCGTGAAGAAGCGGAAGGCATCGAAGTGGCTGCACTGGATCGGGCGGCTGCGCACGTAGGCATCGGTGGCCGCCTGCGAGAGGCGCAGGGGCAGGCGCTCGGCGTGGCGCACCGCTCCCTCGACATCGCCCCGGTAGACCATCGCCCACTCATGCATGCCAAAGCAGCCGAACGCGGGCGGTCGGTCGCGCACGCGGATGCAAAGCTGCCGTGCCATCTCCATTCGGTGGCGGGTGGCGTCGGTCATTAGCTCGGGGGCCAGCCGGGTGAGGCCCCCCTCGATGCGATACTGTGTCGGCTTAAATGGGGTGCCCAGCGGGGCCGCCTCCAGGCCCACGCCCAGGCCGGGGTGCCATTGCTCCAACTGCGAGGGCTTGTTCCGGTAGTAAATGAAGAGGAAATCGTAGATCGGATGCATCGCTCCAGCCGCCCGTCGCGCCCGGTAGGGATGGGTCCATTGCTCCGCCCGCGCGCGGTGAGCCGTCGCCATGCGCTGCCATGTCGTAGCCGGGAAAACTTGTTGGAGCAGAGAGCTTGGCATAATTTATGAAGCGGGGAGCTTTACACAGGCATTCATTTTTGCCAAGCATGCCCTATGTTATTTTTACTCGTTTTCATCGCCTGCGCCCTGGGGGGGATTGGCCGCTATCTGGGAACCGCTTGGATCACCCGGATTCTGGGGGCCCGTTTCCCCTGGGGGACTCTGGGGGTGAATGTGCTGGGCAGTTTTCTACTGGGCCTCTTTCTTGGCATCGGTTGGCTGCCGGGGGCGGACAGCGCGGAGCAGCAGGCACTCTACAGCCTGGGAGTGATCGGCTTTTGCGGTGGGCTGACGACTTTTTCGACTTTCAGCCTCCAGAGTTTCTCCCTGGTCACGGAGCAGGCCTGGGGGCGGGCGCTGGCCAATCTTCTGGGCACAGTGCTGCTTTGCCTCCTGGCCGTGCTGGGCGGCTACGCTATGTTTGATGGGGGGAGCGGAGTATGAAGCGCCTGTTCTGGATCGGGCTGGGTAGTGGCCTGGGTGGTAGCCTGCGCTACCTGATCGACCTGCTGGTGGCCGGAGTAGCCGGGCTGCCGCCTGTGCTGGCGACCTTTTTTATTAACATCACCGGCTCGCTGCTGGTGGGCTATCTGGCCGGGCTTTGGGCGCGGCAAGGCGTCGCCCAAACGCAGCTCGACCGCTGGCACTTCTGGGTCACTGGTTTTTGCGGGGGCTACACCACCTTTTCCATTTTCAGCTGGCAGGTCTTGGCGCTGGTCGAAGCCGGGGAGGGCACTTTGGCCGGTGCCTACGCGGCGGGCAGCCTTGGGATCGGGCTGATCGCGGTTTATATCGGGCTTTCTCTGGCAGTTCGGCGACAAGCAGTCCATTCGACTCAGTCCGAGCCGCCGGCAAGCAAATCCTAAAATCCACCCTCCCGGGCAAGCCAACCGTGTCATGCGGGCGCGGCCTGCTTTTAAATACACGCTTTGTCCTTATTTCCTATGACGCCAAACCCTGAGCTCTTTAACCAACCAATCCAATACTACAATCGTATCACCCAAGCGGTGGAGACGGAGCAAGTCTATGGTGAGGGCTTCCTGCGCTGGGCTTACGGAAATCCGCTGGGCCGCCTCAGTGTGGACGTGGCAGTCAAGCGGCTTTGGTTCTCCCGCTGGTATGGCTGGCGCATGGATCAAGCCAAGAGCCGGAGCCGGATTCAGCCCTTTCTGGATACTTACCAAGTGGATGCCAGCGAGTTTGCCGATCCGGTCGAGACCTACGCCAGTTTCAACCAGTTTTTCTATCGCCGCCTCAAGCCTGAAGCGCGCCCGATCGATGCCGACCCCCATACCGCCGTGTTTCCTGCCGACGGGCGGCACCTCGCCATCGAGGATATAGACCGTGCGGGCCGCTTTTATATTAAAGGGCAGTCCTTTGATCGGGAGAAATTTATTGGCGATGCGGCCTTGGCCCGGGACTTTGAGGGAGGCACGCTCTTGATCTCACGGCTGTGCCCCGTGGACTACCACCGCTACCATTTTCCAGTCAATGGTGAAGCAGGAGCAGCAGTGGATCTGCCCGGCACGCTGCGCTCGGTCAGTCCGCTGGCGCTACGCCGGCACCTCTCCATCCTGTGGGAAAACCGGCGGGCCCGCACCCTCGTCGACTCGCCCAATTTCGGGCGGGTGCTGGTGATGGAGATCGGTGCCACCTGTGTCGGTGGCATGCACTCGACCTACGCGCCGGGGCCCCTGCAAAAAGGAGATGAGAAAGGTTACTTCTCCTTCGGCGGCTCCTGCGTTGCCACGCTTTATCAGAAGGGCGCTATTTCGCTCGATCCCGACCTGCTCGAACAAGCCGCGCTGGGGCGGGAAGTTTACGCCAAAATGGGTGATCGCTGCGGACTCGCTTGCTCCGGGAGTCGGGGCCGAGCAGCTGATGCAGGCGGCGAAGCCAACCTGCCTACGTAACCGGCTTGAAAGGAAGACCGACACAACCAAGGCGCTCGACAACCGTCTTCCCGCGTCGCTTTTAAAGCTATGCGGGACGCAGTCGCTCTTCGAGCTTCCGTCTTCGCTCTCCGAGCTACGCCGGACAAGACGCCGGGTCAAGAGCGAGCACGCCACCCGCCACCCGAATCCCGTATCCCATATCCCGAATCCCGTATCCCGTATCCCGTATCTCCTATCCCGTATCCCCAAGCGCTGAAGCGCTCACTCTTCCCTCGGGATAAAAAAAGGCCCTCCCAAGTAAATAGGAAGGGCCTTTCAAATGGGTGCAGGGCTAGGATTTGAACCTAGGACCTTCAGGTTATGAGCCTGACGAGCTACCGGGCTGCTCCACCCTGCAATAAAATTAAATACCGTCGTCAGCCTACTGATGACAGGAAAGGCGGTAATAAGGCGTCGAGTCCACCGTATGTAAAGTGTTTTATTTTATTTTTTCAAAGTATTCCCAAAACACTCCTCTGATTACACCCTAGTTACCAAGGTAATGCTACTGCCCCAAAATCCGCCTTATTGGGTAAGTCTCTTCTTCATGTGCCGCTAAATACTGACATGAAAAATTTAAATGAAGTTGCCTTGAATGAATATCACACGGTCCGAATTTTAAGCTCGACAGACCACCACATAATGCCCTATTAAATAAAGGTTTATGTCGCCTCAGGCGATCACGTACAGTAGACACCAACTCTTTCAATGAGAAAAAAGATTATCAGCGCACGTAAGTTCATCAAGCCTTCTTTCAGCTATTTGGTTGAGAAGAAGCGCGACGGTGGCGAATTTTCAGATGAAGAAATCCGCTATATTGTCGATTCGATACTCGACGAAGAGATGCCCAAGTTCCAGCAGGCCGCATTTGCCATGGCGGTTTATTTCCAGGGGATGTCAGCCCAGGAGACGGCGGTATTTGCCGAGGAAATGATGCTTTCGGGGGAGGTGATTGATTTGACCCGTATTTCCCGCCCCAAGATCGACAAGTATTCGACCGGTGGGGTTGGCGATAAAACAACGCTGGTCCTGGCTCCTTTGGCTGCGGCCTGTGGCGTCGTTATGCCGACGATGAACGGGGTGGACGAAGAATATGTCATCAGTAATCTGGATAAGCTCTCGGCGATCCCCGGTTTCAATCCGATCCTGGATTTGAAGGGTTTTCACAGTCAGTTGAAAAAAGTGGGTTGCACCTTCATCAAGCAGGATCCGGAGATCGCGCCGGTGGATGCGATTCTTTACAAGATGCGCTTGGAGACGGGGACAATTCCCAGCCTGCCATTAATCACCGGGAGTGTGCTCAGTCGCAAGTTGGCTGAGGGCGCGGAAGGGCTCGTTGTCGATGTCAAGTGGGGGAATGGCTCGTTTGTCAAAGACTTGGAGCAGGCCAAGCAATTGGCTCGCTCGATCACACGTGTCGGCCGCTCGATGAAGCGCCGCTGTGTGGCTTTGGTGACGGATATGAATCAGCCGCTGGGCGATACGGTCGGCACTGCGCTGGAGGTCAAGGAGGCGATCCAATTACTGCGGGGCGAAGGTCCGGAAGATTTGCAGGAGTTGGTGCTCAAGCTGGGGATGGAGATCGTCCGCCTGGCCGGTGTCGCCGGCTCAACGCTCTCAGCCAAGCAGACAGTGCAACGCCACCTCAAGGACGGCTCGGCACTGGAAAAATTCAAGGAAATGATTGAAGCGCAAGGTGGCGACAGCTCCTACATTGATAATCCGGATAAATTTCCCACGGCCAAGCATGTTCGCAAACTGCCGGCCCCAAAGCGCGGTTACGTGCATACCATCAATGCCGGTCTGATCGCCGATGGCGTGGCCAAGCTGGCGAAACGCAAGAATGGCACTTACGATCCTGCAGTCGGTGTTTCTGAAATCAAGAAAGTCGGCACCCAGGTGAAACAAGGTGAGCCGCTGATGATGATTCATTACAACGACGAAGCAAAGATGGAGGAAGCGCTGGAGTATTTGAAGACGGCTTACCGTCTGGCACCCAAGCGTCCGAATCCTCCGGAACTGATTGTCGAGCGGGTGGCTTAGCGAGCGACCAAGCAGTAAAATCGTAGCGAGCGGGTCACTTGCTTTACAAGTGATCCGATTTCAGTTTGTTTCTGGCTTGTGTGCATCGACTCAAATACGTTTTTTCGGATTTTATTCATCGTATTGCTGTGCCCGGTTTACACGCTAGCCGAGCAGCGGGCCCAGAGTTGGAAGCCAGAGCATCGGCCGGGCTCGGCAGAACTCAGCATCGATGCGATTCAACACATTGTGCTACCGGCGGATCCGCCGGATGGATTTCTGGCGTCGCTGGATGACTTTGTGAGCGTTCTGGAAAAGCGCACGGGGCAATCGCCGACAATCGTCTCGGCGGGGCGTCCTAAAAATGCGCTTTATTTCGAGCTGAGGCCGGATGCTCAGGAACAGGGCGGCGCCTTCTCGGTGATCCGTGAGCGGACACGCGTGACCATACGCAGTGCAGACGAGCAGGGGTGGGGCAACGCGCTCTACACGATTGCTGAGCGTATGCTGGGTGCCCGCTGGTATTGGTCCGGGGATTTGGGCTTTGAGTGGGCGGATCCGCAACGAAGCTATTTCCCGCGTCACACCTGGCAGGAGGCCCCGGCCTTCGTACAGCGCCGCTTCCACCCGGTGAATACGGACTATGCCCGGCGTAATCGTTTGAATGAGATCTACGCCTTTAATCACAACCTCGGCCGGGTCTTCAGCCCGCAGTTGTATCAGGAAATGCCCGAGGTCTTTGCCGAGATCAACGGTCGCCGCCGGGAGCCGCAGGGCCGAAACAACACCGATCCGCAGCCGGATTTCACGCAAGCCGCAACGGTCGAAGTCGCCGCCCGCGCAGCCCTGGACTTTTTTGAGGCAAACCCGGAGGCCAGCAGTTTCTCCCTCTCGATCAACGATAATGTGCTTTTTGACACGTCTGCGCGCACCGAGGCGGCGGTTAGTCCGCTGCGTTATTTTCGGGGGCGCCCGGATTACAGTGACCTCGTCTTCGGCTTTATGAACCAAGTGGCTGAAAAAGTCTTTGAAGAAGCCGGTGCCTGGCAGACCCCATCGGGCAAAAAGCGCTATCTGACCGCACTGGCTTATTACTGGACCGAGCCGGTGCCGAGCCTACCGCTCCACCCGCGCGTCATGCCGGTGCTGACCTCCGACCGCGCCCAGTGGCACGATCCTGACTATCGCGCCGAGGACAAAGCACTGATTGAAGCATGGGGCGCCTCCGGCGCAAAACGCATTGCCACCTGGGACTACTACTTTGGTGCTCCCTATCCGTACCCCCGTCAGTTTAACCAATGGATCACGGAAAGCCTCCGCTTTATGTCTGAGGCCGGGGTCGACGTGTTTTTCTCTCAACTGCCCGCCTTCTGGGGGCTGGATGGTGCCAAGCCCTGGTTTGGCGCACAACTGCTTTGGAATCCACAGCAAGACGCAGAGGCCTTGCTCGACGAATATTATACAAATTTCTTTGGTCCGGCAGCAGATTCCATCCGCCACTTCTACGAGACCGCTGAGCACCACCGGAATACTCATGAAGGGGAGGCGGACTGGATTAAATTATATAAAGATGAATCCGGCATTGCTCTGTTTACCCCCGATGTCTTGCGCACCATGCGTGGCTTGCTTGATGCGGCCGAGGCGAGTCTGATTGGCTATCAGATGGATGCTGCTCCGGGGCTGGCGGCTGATCGTTTTGCACGCAGGATCGAGGTTGTATCCGAGGCCTTCCAGTTTACCGAGTATTTTGCAGCTTTTCACCGTGCCCGACGTGCGCTCGTTATGGCCTGTCTGGATGGAGCTGCCAAAGAAACCATCGAGGATAAACTGGCGCAGTTCCGGCTTGCGCGGACTGAATACCAGGCGTATTTTGAGCTCTACTTTGAGCGCGGCAATTATGTGCCACAGCGCCGCCACCTCGAGTTGAATCAATCCGACCCGGAATCGTGGGCGCTCGGCCTATTGGGCGACGTGGCTGCGAAAGACCTGGTCAGTCTGGTTGACGATACCAAGTTAAAGCATCAGGGGTCCGCGCCGCGTAATTTTTTAGGGCCCAAACTACCACGACTGGATGGCTGGAATCTGGACTTTCGGGCGAGCGAGCATTTTTCGGTGGGGCCGAGCGCGTGGGGCCGTGGTGCAGCGGGGCTGCGCCTCGAGGGGGTGGATATGTTGTCGGTCTTTCGGCAGTTCCCGGTCGTCTCCAACAGACGCTACGTCCTAAAACTGCACGCTGCATGGCGGGTCAGCCCGGATAACCGTGTGCAGATTCAATTGGATTGGTTGGATCGCGATGGGCAGGTGCTCAGCTCTTAAATCCCCCTGCGCCTACCGATTGAGGCACGCGACCAGCCCGTCTGGGTGCATGTGCTCTTCAACGCACCCGATCGGGCCTATGATGCGCGGGTGCGTATTTTGCTTTCCCGTCAATACGCGGGAGATTACCTTGATCTTGGCGAAATCGACTTCGCCGCAGTTCGGGAATGAAGCAAAGTAAAAATGGGGTGGTAAACGGGAAAGCTACTTGCCTTATTCCCTACTGATTATCAATGCCTTACACTCACCATGAAGTTAATGAAAATAGTGATTGTGTGCAGTTGTGTGCAGGTGAATACTTCTGGTGCGCCTCCGGTTCGACGCGTTGCCGAGGTCTTGCGCCCTGCCCTCACGGGGGAGGGGGGCATAAGGATTTGTGGGAAATACGGTATTTGCCTCCCTTACTCACCCGCTCAGTTCCCAAAATGGAGTTAAACCCCCGCCTTATCTCCATTTTTATCGATTTTTGGAGTTAATCCGCTTTCTTATCTCCATTATGGAAAATAAGAAGACTTCTGGCACCTGGATCAAAACCCTTGAGGGATACCGCGCTTTTCACCCCAAGCCGCTTCCCCCTTCGATTGAATGGACTCCTGGCTTGATTGCTAAACTATCGAAAGCAGATCAGCTCTTGGGCCGTTTGAGCGGAGAAGCTCGCAGGCTTCCGAATCCGAATATTTTGATTCGCCCCTTCGTCAAGCGGGAGGCTGTCTATTCTTCACGTATCGAAGGCACGCAGGCCACGCTAGGCGAATTGCTGGAAGTGGAAGCAGGCGGCGAGGTCAACAGATCCCCCGATGATTTGCGCGAAGTGGCTAACTACGTGCAAGCCCTAGAGCATGGAATCAACCGCTTGCAGGATTTCCCGCTCTCGCTTCGATTAGTGCGGGAGATGCATGGGATTTTGATGGAAGGCGTCCGAGGCGAACTTGCAACCCCTGGTGAGTTCCGGACTTCTCAAAACTGGATCGGCCAAGCGGGATGCACCTTGAAAGATGCGCGGTACGTCCCCCCGCCGCCCGATGCTCTTGGCGATTGCTTGCGAGAATGGGAAACCTACCTTCACGAGTCCGAGGAACCTGTTTTAATCACCTGTGCCTTGATGCACTATCAGTTTGAAGCCATTCACCCATTTCTTGATGGCAATGGCCGCATAGGCCGCTTGATGATTTCGCTTTTGCTTTGCGAGCGCGGCGCCCTGCCTTCACCGATGCTTTACCTCAGTGGGTTTTTCGATGCGACCCGCGCGGAATACTACGAGGCTTTAAGCGGGATCAGCGAACGCGCCGATTGGTCAAACTGGTTGAACTACTTTCTAAACGGCGTCATACGGCAAACTGAAGACGTGCTAGACCGCGCCGAAAGGATGAACGCCATACTTGAGGGATGGAAGGAAAACTCGGCTAAATTGACACCTTCAGCGGCCAAAGTGATTTACCTGTTAGGAAGCAATCCTTTTGTGACTGCAAAGAAGGCAAGCGAAACTCTGGGAATCGCTTACAATACGGCAAACCGCTCGCTTCTGGCCTTAGAAAAGGTCGACATACTTGCACCCGCGAATGATGCCAAACGGGATCGGGTTTTTGTAGCTCGCAAGCTTTTGAACATTCTAGAGGAACCTGTCAGCTTTGCGCGAAATCTCTCTGCTGATTAAAGTTAAAATGTTGCCTCCAAAACGAGCCAATGGAACGTGCGCATCCAACTAGAGGAAAACCGAACCAATGACCAAAATGGGGTGGTAAACGGGACTTGAACCCGCGACCCCTGGTACCACAAACCAGTGCTCTAACCAACTGAGCTACTACCACCATAACGAATCGAGCCTTACAGCCCGTAGTCGAAGAAGTGGATGCTTTGTTTTCGGAGAAGATTGTCAATAGTGTGTTCGATTTTTTTTGGCCGTTGCCGGGGGCTGCAAATTCGCTTTGCAACCAGAGGCGAGAGTGGTTGTCATGAGGGTAAACCTTCGATGTATTTTTTCAGATGAATCATTTGGCTCGCTTACTTTTCTACATTTTCGGCTTCGGCCTCGCCTGGGTGCCTTGGCTGCATGGCCAGGTACCGCTTTTGGTCGATCGTGTTGCCGAAGTTGAGCTGGAGGATTCGATTCAGTTCGAATGGAAGCGTGCTGCGGCAGAGCAAGCTCAGGCTGCCGGTCTGGCTAGTCTGGCGGAGTCGATCTACGCTAGCTTACTGCGCACTCCAAGCGCTGCCGGTATGGCTCAATCAGCAGATTTAAAGCTGGGCCTGGTCAAGGCCTTGCTCGCCCAGGGCCGCTTTGTCGCCGCGCGCAACCAACTGGAGTTGATTCCCGAGTCGTTACGGGGAGCCCGCTACGGGCTCTACCGCAGCATTGCAATTTATGGTGAGGGCGGGCCGCGGGTGGATGTGGAGTCGTTTCGAGCCGCTCTGGAAACGGTGGTCGAGGAAGCACTTCAGCCGGAGGACATCGCCTGGCTATCCTTCGTCAATGGCTTATCCGCCGAGCTGGCGGGCGATTCAGCGGGGGCGCAGGCGGTTTTTGCTGAAGCCGCCGAAAGGGCTGCATCCGAGATGTTGCGTTTACACTTTGAGAGCCTCGCCCTGCGGCAGGAGATTGTTACCGGGCCAGCGAATGAGTCGCTGGTGGCAGATTTGGGGGCGAGGTTGCGCTCGCTGGAAGGGCAGTCGGCGGCTTATCCCTATGTCCGTGAGTATGCGGTTTTATTGAGTCGCTTGGGGCGTGATGCTGAAGCCCTGGGTGCGATTGATCGCGAGCTGGCCAATACCTCGGCCGGCTACGGAGCCAGTCAGCGCGAGCAACTGCGTTTACTGAAAGGGCTCATTCTCGGAGCCGATTCAGTGACGGGGCGGGCGGCCTTGAAGGAGCTGATTCGGAATGGCGAGAATCGCGATGCCATGGGCATTGCGCTGCAGATGCTGGCGCGCGCCCAGGATGCCGATGATGATTTGTTTGAATTTCTTAGAGTGATGATTTCCAGGTCGGAGCGGCACCCACTTTTGGGGCAGATGTTTTATTTGCGCAGCCAGTTGGCGCTGCGTTTTCCCAACGATCCGGAAATGATGGCGATTGCCGAGAGCGATGCACGTACTCTGCTGGATGAGTTTCCCGGTTTGAGCTCGATCACAAATGTCTATCGTTTGCTGGCTTATGGTGCGCTGAACCGTGAGCCACCGCAATATCGGACGGCGGCCGACTTTTTGATTCAGTTGCGGGACCAGACCGAGCAGCCCGGTGAGCTGGTTGTACTAAACAGTTTGATCGGGGATTGTTATTTTTTAAACGGAGACTTCGTCAACGCGGTCGATTTCTACACGGCTGCGCGCAATCGGCAATTACCCTCCGACCAGGCAGATGATTTGTTTATGCGGTTGGTTACCGCGCAAGTGCGCTCGGGCTCTGTCGAGGCCGCGATGCAATTAATTGACCAGGCGGACTTTGCCGGAAACATTCGCCTGCAGGACCGCTGGCGGGCCGAGTGGAATCTGGCTCAGGCACTGCAGGCAACTGGCGCGATTGAGTTGGCACTGCAGCGGGTGCGTCTTTTATTGGCTGAGTCTGTTTCGGGGCAGATCGAGACTTTTCTGGACATTCGTCTACGTTGGTTGGAGGCGCATCTCTCGCTCGAAGCGGCAGAGACGGAGGGCCTGGTGGAAAGGATATCTGCTCTGCTTTCACGTTTGCAGTCACTGCCCAGGGATGATTTGGAGGCTGGAGAGCTGCTGCTGTTGGAAACGGAGATTCGCTTGCTGCGTGGAGATGCACGGATGCGTCTGGGGGATGCCGATGGCGGGATTGCCGAGCTGAAGGAGTTGCGTGAGCGCTTTGGAAGTTCGGCAGCTGCGCAGCGCTCTTATTTAATCGAAGCCGCTTATCATAGTACGCGGGAAGATTTATTGTCTGCACAGCAAACCCTGACTTCCTTCGTCGAGCTCTACCCGCAAAGTCCGCTGGCCGCTCAAGCACTCTTTGAGGCGGCGCTGTACTGTGAGCTGCGTGGGCCAGACTATTATTCCGAGGCGATTGTTTTGCATAATCAGCTGGCGGATCGTTACGCGGGCGACCCGCTCTACTACTACGCGCGGCTGAAACAGGGGAATTTGCTGCGTTCGATGAATGACTTTGCCGGTGCTCAAATCGTTTACGAAAATTTAATCAACCGCTATCCCACCCACGAACTGCGTTATTTGGCTGAGCTTTCACGGGCAGACTGTTTGCTGGCCCTGGCTGGAAATCAGCCGGGAGAGTTGCTGGATGCAGTGGTGCAATTGGAACGCTTACTTGATTTACCGCGACTTCCGCTGGATTTCCAGGCGGAGGCCTCGTTTAAATGGGCCTTCGCGCTGCAGAAGTCCGGAGCTACCGCCAAGGCCAAGGAAGTACTTTCGCTGGCTGTTGCCCGCTTTTTGCTAGATGGGATTGTGGCCGAGGAGCTGGGGGCGCCGGGGCGCTACTGGCTCGCACGCTCGGTCCTCACCCTGGGGGAGATTCTCGAAGCAGAAGCGTCTGTCAGTGAAGCCCGCAGGCTTTACCGTAAGATGATCGCTTATAATTTGCCCGGCCGTCAGATCGCGGTTTCCCGGGTCGACCGCTTGATCGAGATCGATTAGAACTTGCCTGGGTGCTGCCGTGACCGGGGTCTCGCTACGGGGATGAGCTTGCAAAGCTGAATGAAAACAAAAGTATTGAGAAATTATGGACTACTTTGATAGCAATTTTATCTTCCAGGGCGGGCTGGTTATGTATCCGCTGCTCGTGGTCAGCCTGTTGGGGTTCATACTTTTTATTGAGCGCTCGCTCTATCTGCATCGCGGGCAGATTGGCATTCAGGACTTTCTGGCTGGAATTAAGAATCTGGTGCGTAAGGGGCGTCTGGTCGAAGCCCTGACTTTGTGCGAAGATACGCCCGGACCGATGGCGCGGATTGTTAAGTCCGCACTGCTGCACTATGGTGAGTCCCGTGAATCGATCCGGGCCGCCATTCAGTCGGCGGCCATTGTTGAGATACCCGGTCTGGAGCGGCGGATAGGCACCATCGCAGCACTCGCCCGGGTGGCCCCCTTGTTAGGTTTTTTGGGCACTTTGATTGCAGCTTTGCAGGTGCTTTACGGGCTTGAGTCCTTCAACGGGGATAGTGGCTTATTTAGCCGCTATCTGGCTCAGGCATTGATCACTTCGGCGACAGGCATTGCGATTTCCGTGATGGCTTTGTTGGCCTTCCATTTTCTGTCCGGGCGTGTCCGGGCGCTGGTTCACGATTTTGAGTGGGTCGGGCATGAAATCCATGAGTTTCTAAGCACGGAAAAATCGGTTCCGGCTGAATCCGTTGAGAAAGGGGATGTTTAGTGGCCGATTTGAAAGATGTGTCGAGTGATCTGTCCACGGGCGGCGCTTATACTGAACCGTTCGGCTTGAGTCGGCATTTGAAACGTCCCGCCTTGAAGCTGGACGCAGTGCCGGTGCTGGATCTGCTGGTGATTGCGCTCATCTTCGGGCTTCTTTTCACGCGTTTCGTCATGGTTCCGGGGATGCAGGTCGATCTGCCCGACTCGGAGATGCAGATGCAGCCAAGCACTCGGACGGTGAGTGTTTTAACTATTGGTAATCGGGGCATGCTGCTTTTCGATGGAGCCCTGTTTGAGGTGGATACGATCGGGATGGCTTTCGAAAACTATATTCAGGAGAAAGCGGACGATGAGATTGTTCTTTTGGTCAAAGCGGAGGGGTCGATGGATTTGCAGCGTTTTCTCAGGCTGTGCGCGATGGCCCAACAGGCCGGGTTTGTTCAGGTACAAATTGTGGGCGAGCATTCTCCCCTGATTAGGTCGAATTTGCCCACTTCAGCCGACCAGCGGGGGCCGCAGGGGGGCGTATTCTTTTAATCAGTCCGATGGGTGAGGAGCAACGACATATAAAAGACGTGCCCGGGAAGCCCGCCCGGCGCTTCATGTCTCCTTTTTTGCGCATTTCGTTGCTCTTGGGTGTCTGTCTGCACCTCGTCGGATTTTTGGTTTTTCGGGTCGTGTCAGTCCCTCTGCCCGAGCGTGTCGATCAGGGTGCTTTTGTTCAATTCGTTTCTGCGGAGCGCCTAAGCTCAGGCGAGGCCCTGGAAGAGCAGGCGGCTCTCTTTGATACAGCTCCTTTGTTTATTCCGGGGCGGTGGAATGCGGCGCATAATTTACGTGCACCATTTCGCGATCTGGCTTTGCAACGCTTTCCGTTCTACGAGCCGGAGATCGATGTATTGGCCAAGCTGCAACCGGAACGCTCGCTTGTGGGGGAAGTCTATGATGTGATGGAACCGGCCGATCTGTTGGCTCTGCGGTTCTGGGATTTATTCTCCCGGCTGGGGCAGCGGGAGCTACCTATACCGGAGATCGAGCCCATCGGGCCCTTCGCCGAAGTGCGCGATGTGCGGGGCCGGTTGCTTCAGACTATGCCGGTCGACCTGCAGGGACTTGCCGGTCAAGCGCTGGAACCGGCTGTTTTTATACTTCGGATGGAGGCGGAAGGACGCCTCGTTTCGAGCCCCAGTATCTACCAGCCCTCCCAGGACGAAGCCTTCGATGCCCTGGCGCATGCCTGGTTGCGGGATGCACGTAATACAGTCGGTTTACCGGCGGGCCTCCTCACGATAGCCATCTACCCCTGAACGAAACTATGGAAAACGATGTAATAGACTGCGATGCTTCGATTTTGGACCAGGTGGAAGCGTTGACTCGTTCCTGGACTACGCGGCCCTCCTGGGACGCTTACTTCATGGCGGCTGCTTTACTGATGGCCTCACGTTCCAGTTGTGAGCGCCTGAACGTCGGCTGTGTCATTGTCTCGGGCGGTCAGCAAAAGAACCGGATCGTGGCTGCCGGCTACAATGGCTTTTTGCCGGGAGCGCCCCATCAGTCACGAGTGCGCGATGGGCACGAGCAGGCCACCGTGCATGCGGAGCAGAATGCCGTCAGCGATGCCGCGCGCCGCGGAGTTTCGCTCGACGGTGCGACGATCTACATCACACACTTCCCCTGTATCAATTGTGCCAAGATTCTGGCTGCCGCCGGGATTGCCTGTATCAAATACCGTAAGGATTATCGCAACGATACCCTGGTGCAGAGCTTGCTGGAAGAAAGTGGCGTCGAGTTGGTGCAACTCTAGGGTACTCAGTGAAATTAGTATTTGGGCTTCGGCTTGAAGCCATCATCCTTCTTTGCTTGCCGTTTCCAAAACCTTTGCAAATTGCTGTCGGGCATCGCTGTATGTATAGAGTTTCATATGACTTCCGTTACCTTGATTCCCTCTTCATCGCCCGCCAGCTTGCTTGAATTCTGCATAGCTGATCGGGGTCGCTTCGCCCGAATCCATTTCATTTTCTCTTTTTGCGACCTCTTCGTCGCCAGGCCCGAAGGGTGCGTTCGGTAGTGACGATAAAATGAAAGACGCCAGCCCAGAACGATCTTCTTCGCCGAGTGCTGTAATTTCTTTTCGAAGCTCCATTAAAGTGCGCATCTCGACGAAAAACCTGCCTGTGGCAGAACAGGAACTACTCGATGCCATGATCAACCGCACCCTTGCATTGGAATAATCGGATCCGCCAGCATAAACAAGCCTGAGAAGGCGATTCGTCACCAAAACGAGCAAAATTCTCGAGCATGGGCTCAGACTCGCCCTGCATCTTCCGCTGTTACTTCCGGCAAGATGTTGTGCCGAATTTATGGCGGACAGGAAAGGAGCGGGGATACGTAAGGAGCTTCCCCGCTCTACGGTTTGGCCCACCCCCGCAGAAGAAATCGTATCTTTATCAATCATTCCTCGTTTCGAAGGCTTGACACGAAAAGCAACTTCTTTTGTGTCTCTCTCTTCGTATGGTACGCCAGGGTAGCTCAGTGGTAGAGCAGAGGACTCATAAGCCTTTGGTCGGCAGTTCAAATCTGCCCCTTGGCACCATGCTTCGCTCTTCGAGCTACGCATGGCGCAGCCATGTGGAGGTCGAAGAGCGAAGCATGCCCTGCATAGTTCG
>REBV01000289.1 GCA_007692545.1 Puniceicoccaceae bacterium | reverse complement strand
GCAGCGCTGGATAGGCGCTGGCGCACTTATAGCGAATACCGCAGATCATGTGCCCGTCGACCTCGGCAAAGGGCACCTGCACCCCATTGACCAACAGCTCCGCTCCCGCCAGTAGTCCGGCATCCGAGAGCGTCAGTTGTAAACGGTCGCTGGAGTTATCCACCACCCGCACAGTATTGGCACCCTGGCTCTCTTCGGCCATCAGCGGGAAAGACTCGAAGGCCTGCTGCACGTCGATATGCCCGCCCTCCAATTCCAGCTGGCCGAGCCGCGGGCAGCGGAATTCCATCACAGGCTCCAACCATTCCGCACGAAACTCAAAACCATGGGCCTGTAAGTCAGCGCAGATCGCCTGCACATCCTCCCACAGAAAAGCAGGCAAGAAATAACGGTCATGCAGCAGCGGCCCAAAGCGCTTGAGCGGTTCGGTAAAGGGTGCCCTGAAGAGTCGGGCCAG
Source organism: Puniceicoccaceae bacterium (assembly GCA_007692545.1). GTDB lineage: Bacteria > Verrucomicrobiota > Verrucomicrobiia > Opitutales > Coraliomargaritaceae > Thalassobacterium. The sequence continues at coordinate 6,206 of REBV01000289.1, read as the reverse complement.
AATGGTGCGGATAAATAAGCCGATCACCGACATGGTCTCGATTTTCGGAAAGGTCTCGAAGGCCCGCAGCTCAATAATGCCCCACTTGCCATTCGGTGCCGAGGGGTTGGCGAATTTATCGAAGCAAATCTCGGTGCGGTGCGTATTGCCGGAGGAGTCGGTCAGTAAGTTGCGGTAGAACTGGTCGATCACTTCGCCCTCGGGGCGAATTGTCATCGCCGCAATACCCTCACAGGCCACTTCCAGCTCATAGAGTCCATGTCCGGGCCCCTCATCGACCCGGGGTGCCTGACTGCCGGGGCCCACATACTGTCCGGTGAAAAGGTACGACAGCGCGGGGTGATGCTGCCAGTAGCGGAGCAGTGACACGATACGCTTGGGCTCCTGCAGAAACGGATTCGCCGCTTCGCTGGGCCCACCAAATGCGAGGTGCGCACCGCCGCCCGTGCCGTGGATGGCTCCGTTGAGTTGACGCTTGGTCAGTTGCAGACCGACGGCTGCAGCCGCCGCCGCAGAATGGCGCAGATGGGCGTCATACTCGGCCCAGTTAGCCGCTGGCGGGAGGTTGACTTCGAGCACCCCGGGGTCCGCCGCAAGGCCGAACTTGAGCAACTCATCGCCCGCAGCTTTGGGCGCATAGCCGCAAAAGACAATGTCGCGAAACTCGCTGGCTCCAATTGTCTGGCGGAAAAATTCGATAAGTGCCTGGAAGCCCGCCCAATCGAGCGGCGGCACGAAGATTTCCAATGCGCCGTGGCGCACTTCAATCGTCAATGCGGTGCGCATCGTGTCCTCTGCCAGATCGCCGAGCGGCAAACGCAGGCCGACGGGACTATCGCCAATAAATAACTTGAGCGGCTTCTCCCCACCGAAGGGCCATTTCTCCGAAGTCCACTGCCCCTCAACATAATCAAGCGGCAGCACCCAACCAGCCGCTCGCTCAGATGCCTCCGGGTCTTGAGCCGGTAAAATAAATTCGCCCAAGCCGAGTTGTCCGGCCACCGTTTGCATGAGTGACTCGGCGGCCTCGGGGGCATTGCGCCCGTCGACATCGTCGAGCAGGAGCCGCCCGGTCTCCGACCAGAGCGGATCGCCTGATTTCCGGTGCAGCAGCATACAGTTCCAGCGCGGCAAGGGCTCGCCGGGATACCACTTGCCGAATACCTGCATGGCCAAGGCACCGGGATACACCTCGCGGATGAGCTCTGCCGTCATCCGCCGCGCATAGCCCAGCTTGGTCTCGCCCATCGCCGCCGTGGTCCATTCCGGCGTGTCCGGTTGCGCCGGAATAAAAGTCGGCTCCCCACCCATGGTCAGGGTAATCTGTTCGGAATCGAAGTAAGCTTCGACTTTTTCGGCGAGGGATGTGGGTGATGCGGTCATGTAATCTCCAAATTCACTTCCATGGTTGAGGCGACGGTGCCGCTGGCAAAGTAGTTGCCCTGGATCGGTTCGATAAACTTTGGTTCGTGCGAGACCGCGCAGGGAATGAAAAAACTGTTCGCCATAATACCATTGGTCGGGTCAAAGCCCTTCCACCCGGCACCAGGCAGATAGACCTCGGTCCAGGCGTGCATGGAGCCGACCGCTCGATTATAAACGTGCTCGCCCTCGGAGCCGATGGGTGGGTCGTAGAGGTAGCCGCTGCAGAAACGCGCCGCGAAACCAATCTGCCGCAGGACCGCGATAAAGAGCACCGCCATGTCGCGGCAGGAGCCGGAACGCAGTTGCAGCGTCGTATCGGGCTCCTGGATACCTTCTTCGTCGCGACGGATGTAACTGATGTCGCGGCGCACCGCCGAGTTGATGTCGGAAATAAACTGCACCAGATCGGTGTGCTGCATCGGGTTGGGCACGGCTTGGTAGAACCAGTCGAGCACCTTGTGAGCCCCCTTCCCGCTGCCGACCTCAAGGTAGGACTTGAGCGAAGACAGGTCGGGCTCCCGGTATTGAAAGGGGTAAGCTGTGGCGTGGCTGGCGAGGATAAAGTCAAAGGGGTTTTCCTCCTGCAGCTCCAGTTCGATGCGGGTATCGAAGGCAAGCGTTGGCGACTCCGTCAGCCCGAAGTTGCAGCTCAGAACAATGTTACCGTAAGCATCGCGCACCCAGCGCTGGGTCGACGCGGGGGTTGTCACCACCTCGAACTTGGAGACATGGCGGCGGTGACTGTCGAGCGGACGCAGGAAAAGTGCGTGGTCGCTGAAACTGACTGGCCGCTCGTAGTGGTGGCGCGTACTGTGGTGGATGCTTAATTTCATGCGACGTTGGCGGCTGGGTTGGATTTACGTTCGAGAGAGACGATGACGTTGAGCTTTTGATCATTGGCTCCCTTGTAGGTGCCCCGCATGGGGGCGACATCGCTGTAGTCGCGCCCGACCGCCACTTCGATGTGTCGCTGGCCCACAGCTTGGTTGTTTGTGGGGTCGAGCCCCCACCAGGTGCCACCGGGCAGATAGACCTCCACCCAGGCGTGGCTGGCCGCCGCGCCGACGAGTTCGGCACTCGTTTGCTCAGGGTCGAAAGCTTCGATGTAGCCGCTGACATAGCGGGCCGGGATGCCGTTACTGCGCAGGATAGCCAGCATCAGATGGGCAAAGTCCTGGCAGACTCCGCGACGTTGAGCCACGATATCAGCTATCGGAGTGGAGATGCTGGTCTCGCCCGACCGGTAGTCGAAATTTCTGTAAATCCAAGTGTTCAATGCCAGCAGTGCCTCACCAATCGTTTCCCCCTGCCGGAAAAACTTTTTACGGATACGCTGGTGCTGGTTGAGTGGCACATGATGGCTCGGCTCCATAAACTCGAAAAGCTGGTAGCGCTGGCTATTATAAATTTGCCGGGCTTCGCCGATCGAAACGTCAAGTGTTGCCGGAGACGGCTTGGTCTCAAAGGTCTCGATCTCCGCCTCAGAGGTCACTGTCAGCGCACTGTGCCGGTAAGGGATCGAAAAGAATTCCACCCGGTTGCCAAAGTAATCCACGTAATGATCCACCTTTGGCTGCGGCTTGACGATCAAACGACGGCTAATGACACGCTGCGACTCATTGTCCTGCGGCCAAACACGCAACTCGGCAAAGGACTCCGAGGCCGGCACGGCGTATTTGTATTCAGTGGTGTGGGAAACGTGAAAGTGCATAGTGCGGGTGGCGAGATATGGGATGCGGGATGCGGGATACGGGATGCGGGATGCGGGTGGCGGGTGGCGGGATAATGGGTGTCAGCAGTTTATTTGCCACACTGTCAGGTAATGAGTGAGCCGTTCATTCGAGTTCAAACAGCGTGGGTTCTTTGGTGAAAACATCCTGATGACTGAAGAAAATATCTTCAATCCGCTCGTGGAGGGATTCGAGTTGCTTGGAAAGACCGGCGAAGGCTTCGGCAGTCTGCGCTCGACTATACTTTTTATGGCTGGGCTCTACCTCACCGGAGTCGAGCCGCTCGACTTCGCCGAAGCGCTCCTGAGCCAGCGGAAAACTGTCCAACTCCTCCAGCAAGCTGCGGATCTGGGACTGAATCTCTGCCCCGATCGGGTGCTGCCCGGTGGAGGCCAACGTTCCGATCGCATAATCCAAATTGCGCAGGCAGAAGTTGACCGAACTCGGCACGTAGCGAGCCTTGAGAATCAAACTAAGAATCCGGTCGATGTAAGCGCGCGAGCGAAACTCGCGGCGATAAGCATCGAGCGAGCCGAGCAGGCGGAGCAGTGCTGTCAGATCCGTGCTCTCTTCGTCGGCTTCGTGGTAGGTCTCCAGGATGCGGGGCATGGCCACCTTGAGCAGCGCCAGTGTGCCCACACCACGCTCGAAAAAGACCCCCACCCGAAAAAACTGCCAACTATCATCGTGCGGCATGGTCCGCTCGGCCGTGCCATTGAAGCGGGCCACTTCGCTCACCAGCCCCTGACAAAGCTGAGCCAGGCGCCCCCGGGTGACCATGCGCTTGCTGGCTTGATTCAGAAAAAGAGAGATGTCTTCCAATACCTCCCGGCACTCGGGGCTGATGACCTCGCGGACATTTTCCAGCGCGTTGCGCGCGTTGCGGATGCAGGCCCGCACGGAGGCACCCTCGTTGGCATCGAGCAGGAGACTCTTGGAAAGCGCCAGCGTATCACGCGGCGGTTGCTTCTTCTTGGTTAATTCGCTCTGCCCGGTCGCGGCGGCCACAGCTTGCAGCAGCGGCCAATACGTGCGCTGCTCGGAGCGGGCCATTTGATCCCAACGCAAGCGCTCCAGGGTGTGAAACTGCCGGGCGGTATTTTCGGCCCGCTCCAAATAACGACCTGCCCAATAGAGCGATTCCGCCACCCGACTACTGATGGAGAAGCGCTTGCCGGAAACCGTCGGCGCACGTTTGGGGGCCACGTCTTCGACCACGCTATCCGGCACCCAGACGTCTTTAAGCCCATCCGTTGAGATGCCGAGACGGCGGGTCCGGGGGCGCTTTGTTTTTTGCTGTGCCATGCCACCGGGCAAGACAATCGGCTCCTTGCCCAGGATATAAAAGACACGCAGATACGCGCCGTTGGGACTGAATTCCCCCTCCTTAAATTGTGGGAGCGGTGCGGGCTCCGGCAGGTTTTGCACAACGAAATACTCCGGCTTGCGTCTGGCCAGACGCTGGAGCGAGGCCGCGCCCGGCCCCGGGCGTTCACCGCACAGCTGCCAGATGCGTTCATGATCCTGCAAGGGCTTGAGGGCCCAATCATCAAGATGCTCACTGACATATTCCAGCTGGTCAATATCCCCCAAATGATAGGTCTCCACCGAGCGCAGAATCGGGGTTTCGTTGAGGTAGCGATTGATGATACGGTCGCTGTAGCGTAGCAGCCCCCGGTTATCGGCCACCCCGGCACCGGGGGCATTGACAATAGCTACGTTGCCCTGCCGCCAAACATTCATCAGCCCCGGCACCCCACGGGCACTGGCATGGGGCACCGCAATCGGATCGAGCGCGGAGCTTTCGACCCGCCGATAAATCACATCCACCAGTTCCAGGCCCCGGATCGTTTTCAAATAAACCTGACTGTCACGCACCAACAAATCCCTCGGCTGGGCAATTGAAATCCCCATATGCCGCGCGATAAACGCTTCCTCGAAATAAGCCTGACCCGGTTGCCCATGCGTCAGCAGCAAAACATGCGGGTTTTTCTTTTTTGACTGGGCACGCAGCATCTCCAGCAAATAGGTGCTAAAACCGGCGACGGGTGCGACATCGGCCCGCTCATAAAGCTCGGGAAAAACCTGCGAGAGGATGCGCCGGTTTTGCAGAACGTGCGACACACCAAAAGGCGCGCCCATGTGGTGCTCGATGATTTGCCAATCACCCTCGCCCGCATCGACCAGATCAAACGCACCAAACTGCGAGTACTCCCCATTGGGCACATCGATCCCGCTCAGCTCGCGCAGAAAAGCCGGATCGCGCAAGACGAGATCGTGGGGAATCACCTTATCCCGCAGAATATTTTGATCGGTATAGAGGTCCTGAGCAAAGGCATTAAAGGCCAGCGCCCGCTGCACCACCCCCCGCGAAATGCGCTGCCAGGCCTCGGCGTCAATCGAGAGCGGAAACAAATCCAAGCGCCAGGGGTTGTCCGAGCGCCGACTCGGAGCCGCATCCGAAAACTGCAGGCCGAGCTCCTCAATGGCATGATTGAGCCGCCGTTGACGCTGCACCAGGTCCGACTTCGAACACTCACGCATGAGCTCAACGATTGAGGCATAAGCCGCACGCGGCTGACCGGCTGCATCAAAGGCAGCCGAGGGTGCCGTTTCGCGGAATTCGTGAAATGGATCCGTCCTACTGCCAGCTACGTCGAGGGTTCGCATAAACGTGCAAAATGATCGGCCCGTATCGTGGATGCAAAGTTTAAAGTGAACAGACGCACTTTACGTAGCCGGGTTGGCGTGTTGAGCCTAGGCGAAATCCCGATAAGTCGGGACCGCCCGGTCAGCGTTGTTGGCTGAACTGGCGGACGGGCCCAAACCAAAGCAGGCGGCAAAGCCAACCTGCCTACGCACCCACACTCACCCCAGCGACTCAATGCTATGACGCTTACGGCACGACCCACCATGAGCAATCAGGACGACCTCAGCCCATTGCTTCCATCAAACTGGAAAGAACCTCGATAGAACTCTGTCCAAGACGATAGAAGGTAAGCGTCCGGTAGAGTGCCTTGTATGCAAACAGCGATTGGTTGGTATGATATG
>REBV01000288.1 GCA_007692545.1 Puniceicoccaceae bacterium | reverse complement strand
GACGCCAAGCTTCCGCACTACTTCGAGGACTCGATACTGAGCCTCTATCTCGGTGGGATCGTCGGTCAGCAACAAGGGCAGGGTGAAGGCCAGCATTAGCCACAAGCCCAAGTTCAACCAGGACGGACCGAGCGCCATGTCGCGGGGTTTAAGAAACACGGTGACGAAGGGCAGGTAGAGCAGCTGAAGCGCATTTGCCCAGGCGGGGAGGGAGACGATCAAACCAAAGACGGCTGGTCCAATGCCGTAATACTGCGTCAACAGTGCGGCCATGATGAAGCCGCCGGGAATCGAGAGATAAACCCACGGCGTCGCCAGCACACCCTCCCGGGTGCCGATACGGAGGTTGTTATGTACGATTGCCGAGCGCTTCTGCTTGATTTCCACCCGGACAACTTTTCTGCCCCTTGATTGCTTGGGTCAAAGCAAAAGGAGCGAAGGTCAGAGTTGCGGCTTAGGGCTTCAGTGCCCCTTGGGGCGTGCCATTGCGGCGCCGCCAATCCTCCGCCATCGTTCGCATGGCGGGGTCAATGTGTTTAAAGAAGCTCTTTAAACTACGGCAGAGATAGCTTTGGGGGTGAGTTTCATCCGGGAGTCGGACAAAACGGTGCTTTGGGCAGTCACCGTTGCAGGCGAAAAGGTAGGCGCACTCGTGGCACGCCTTCGGTAAGGAGTCTTTTTTTGCCTTTCCGAATGCGCGCTGGCTGGGCTGGTCGATGATTGAGGCGAGGGGGGCCTCGCCAACGTGGCCAACCCGGTATTCAGGATAAACGTAGTGATCGCAGGCGTAAATTGAGCCGTCGTGCTCAATAGCGAGATTGTGTCCGCAGGTCTCTGCAAAGACACAGGCCCCGCCGCCGATCCCGAGCCATGAGGCCAGTGCTCCATCGAAGTGTTGAACAAACACTTTGCCGACATCGCGCTTGATCCACACGTCAAATACATCTTTTAAAAACCGACCAAAGCCAGTTGAGCTCACGCTCCACGGCATTACGGCAGATTCAGGGTCGTCCGGACTCGCCAGTTTCAATCCAGCCTGCCGTGCGCAAGGCCCTGCTTCGCGCTCGATGATCGGGATAAACTGGAGATATCGGGATCCGCACTTTTTGAGGAATTTATAGACCTCCCGCCCGCGGTCTTCGTTGGCGTGGTGTACGGTGGTTAGGGTGTTGTAGCTGACGCCGTGCTTTTGCAGTAGGCGAAGTCCACGCATGACTTCATCAAATGATCCACGCCCACTCCGTCCGAGGCGATAGGCGTCGTGAATTTCCTTCGGACCGTCGATACTGATCCCCACCAAAAAGCCGTTTTTCGAGAAGAACTCACACCAGGCATCATCCAGTCGTGTCCCGTTGGTCTGAAAAGCGTTCTCGATTTCTCGCCCATCGCTGTACAGTTGCTGCAAGCGTACAGCCTCTCGGTAAAAATCAATCCCCATCAAAGTCGGTTCACCCCCTTGCCAAGCAAAGGTCACCAGATTTGTCGGCTGTGACCGAATGTAGTCCCGAACAAAAACCTCGAGAGTTTCCATACTCATCCGCGTCCGGCCGCGCGTTTCATAAAGAGCCTCTTTTTCGAGATAATAACAGTAGGTACAATCAAGATTACACGCCGCACCCGCCGCTTTTGTCATGAGATGGAAAGGATGCGTTGAGGTATTTGGACTAAACAAGGCCATACCGCATGTACCCATTAAAATTGCTTATTTGCAAGCAATTAAAGAAAAAGCTTAGCTTCTTGATGTGCTGCGAAAATGCATAGCCCCGCAACTTGGCTTAGCCAAGCCGATCCAGCTCATAAAAGATACTTGGGCTGGTTCCTCCGTCCTACCGGATTAGCGACTTGAAGTCTTCGAAGTGGCCGGTGAAACCGCCGGGCACGCCTTTATTGATGACGGCGACGGCGTCGTGGGAGTGCAGGCTCTCGAGGTGGGCGCAGGCGACTTGGAAGTCGACGATGGCTTCCTCGGCTTCCAGTTGCTCGTAGAGCAAGCGGGCGGCGTCTTCGACAAATTTGCTGTAGGCTCCATTGAGCTCGGCGAAAGCCTGCTCGTCCTCCCGCTTGACCATGACTTGCGTCTCGGTGTGCAGGGCAGCGAGGCAGAGTTCCTGGATCCGCTCAATGGTGAGGTGGGCACCCTCGGCGACTTCGATGCTCACCCGCGCGGTGCTGCGCTGGGAATGGGGGATGCCGTAGACATTGCGCTGCTCGCGGGCGTGCTCGGAGAGCTCGGAAGAGCAGGGGCAGGCGGAGGAGTAGATGAAGTCAAAGTGGATGTACTTACGGAAGCGATTGAGCTCATCCATCCTGCCTTCGAAGGCGACATTGTAGTACTGCCAGCCCTCGAGCCCGCTACGCAGGCTCTGCTTGAGGATCGGGTAGGCGAAGTCCAGGCGCAGTTGAGCGCGGCGTGAGTTGAGTTTCTCCTTATATTGCAGCAGCACCTCCTCCAACAGGTCGGGGGTGAAGATGCGCTCTTGAAAGTCGTAAAACACCCGCATGATGCGGGACATGTTGATGCCCTTGTGATTGGCTTCGAGTGAGACCGAGCCAGTGACCGATGTTTCCAACGTCAGCGTGTCACCCTGCTCGGTGATGTACTTGACCGGGAGACGGAAGTTGGAAATGCCGACCTTCAGGATTGGCACATTGGCCCCCTGAATGTTTTTCGCCGATGCATTCTGCATATCGGGCAGCGAAGCGCGGTAGTCGTCACTCAGCACGAAGGCTGTATCGTAGGCGCGCTCAGGCCTGGCAGCGGCTTTTGATTCCGCAGTCAGGTGGATGGACTGGCTTTCTTTGCTCATAAATACGGGTGCTGGATGGTTGACTCTAGCGACGGGCAAATTACCGAACGATGTCCTCATTGCAAGCAGTGCGCATCATTTTGCCTGAAGGGTGCCCTCCATCACCAAGCCAACAAGGTTGAAGAGTTTTTTACCTGTTGACCACCTTTAAACGCCCGCTTTGTTTTCTGGGGGTGCAGGACAAAAATTTTCCATTACGACGAAGATGCTCTCGCAGAGGACGCCGAGGCGCAGAGATTAGACGCGTTCACAAATGATGTGGTGGGTGAGCAAATAACCCGGGCCGTCTCCCCAGCCTCTGCGCCTCGGCGTCCTCTGCGAGAGAATGGCGTCGTAACAAGCCGCGCCGAAAACGGCTTCGTCCGAAATCCCGGCGATTGAGTAATTTTCCAGGATAGACCTAAGATGGACACCGCGCTCCTCTAATCATTTCCCGCATCAGTGCCCTAAGTTAGCACCATTCTCATACACCCCAGTTTTCTTGGGTGAGGCCACCCTTAAACGCGCAGCACGGTGCGGAAGTTGCCGATAAGTCACCGTGGGCATGAAAAAACCATTGCGGGGGGCGGTGGGCCTGCTAGGCAAAAGGGGTGGAAAGTGTGTTTCATATTCTTGGCTCCAGTAGTGCGGGCAATTGTGGTCTGCTGAAGACGGAGCATTCGAAGATCCTGATTGATGCGGGCTTTTCGGCGACGAAGATCGCGGCTATGCTGGCCAGCGTGGGCGAGTCGATTGATTCCATCGATGGCGTTTTTCTGACCCACGAGCACGGCGACCACGCCGCTGGCATCCGCGGTCTGGCCAAACGCTGCGACCTGCCGATCTATGCTAACCGCCAGACGGCTCAGGCGGTGCAGTCAAAAATCAAATCACGGGCAAATTGGAAGCTCTTTGAGACCGGAACAGAGTTCACCTTTCGCGATTTTTCCGTCCGCTCGTTCTCCGTTCCGCACGACGCCTACGATCCGGTGGGCTTCACCTTTCACTGGGGGGAAAACGACCTTTTTTCCCGCCGTCACAGCCTCGGCTGGATCACCGACCTCGGTTACGTGCCGGAACTGGTCAAGGCGCACGCTGAGTCGGTCGAGTTTCTGGTCGTTGAGGCAAACTACGACGACTCTCTGCTCGACGAGGACCAGAAGCGGCCCTGGTCCACTAAGCAGCGCATTCGCAGTCGGCATGGTCACCTCTCAAATAAGGATTGTTTTTCCTTCCTTGACGGCTTGCACCGCAAATGCGGCTTAAAGAGGGTTTGCCTTGCCCATTTAAGTAAGGACTGTAACGCGGTGGCACTGGTCAAAGACCTTTTCCACCCACTAACGAAACGCGAACAGGGCATGGCCTTTGATGTCATTGACCCGGCCTGTGGGCCCGTGATTTGCTCCAGCTTTTAATTTTAATTATTTATGTCTAGAAAACACCGCTTCACTAAAATTATCTTCACGATTGGTCCCGCCACTGAGAGCGAGGAGACCTTGGCCGAACTGATCAAAAACGGCGTCGACGTCTGCCGGATCAACATGGCCCACGCCGACCACGCCTGGACCCGCAAGGTGATTCAGCGCGTGCGTAAAGTATCGCAGGGCATGAAGCGCGAAATAGCGATCATGATGGACGTGAAGGGGCCGGAAATTCGGACCGGTGATGTTACGGAAACCATCGAGCTCGAAATCGGTGAGTACTTTGACTTCACCATTGATAAGGGCATCGGCGGCCGCGGGCCGGACGGTGTTCAGCGGGTTGACGTTAATTATCCCGGCTTGGCGAATACGCTGAAAGAGGGCGATACCGTACTGGTAGATAACGGACTGGTCCGGATGTTGGTCGAGGACGTCACTCCCGAGCGCGTCCGTTGTAAGGTGCTCATTCCCGGTCCGATGGGTAATCGCCGCCACATTAACTTGCCCGGCGTCCGTGTTGATCTTCCGGCTTTGACCGAGAAGGACAAGCGCGACGTGCAGGTGGGCATCGCCGAGGGAGTGGACTTTTACGCTCTGAGTTTTGTCCGTGAGCCCGCCGACCTCGACGAGTTTCACGACTACCTCGACGATCATGGCTCCAGCGCCAAGATCATCGCCAAGATTGAAGACCAGCAGGCGATCACGAACCTCGATGGCATCATTGCGGCATCGGATGGCCTGATGGTGGCACGTGGGGACCTTGGCATTGAGTGCCCCTTTGAGGATTTGCCCATCATCCAGCGCCGCGCGGTCGAAACCTGTATACAAAACGGCAAGCCCGTCATCATCGCTACCCACATGCTGGAATCGATGATCAATTCCCCGCTGCCGACCCGGGCGGAAGTAACCGACGTCTCTAACGCAATCCGCGAGCAAGCCGACTGTGTGATGTTGTCAGGTGAAACCACGGTTGGTAAATACCCTATTGCCTGTGTCGAGACGATCAACCGCATCGCCGACCGCATGGAGGCGGAACCTTTTCCGACCCTACGCAAGGATTTGGTCCTGAAAAAGCCGAAGTCCAAAATGCTGCGCTCGGCCGCCTACCTCGCCTCCGAGTTGGACAATGCGGGCATCGTGATTTTTACGCGCAGCGGATTTCTGGCGCAAATGTTGTCATCCCTGCGCCCGACCAAAGTGCCGCTTTACGCTTTCACTGACAACCGCGCGCTCTTTCGGCAGATGGTGCTCCTCTGGGGGGTGGAACCCTTCTTCATGGAGTTTCACGACGAAGAGCCGGAACAAACCGTGCAAAACGCTTTTGATTTCCTAAAGAATTGCGGCTGGGCCAAAGCAGGCGACCACATGGTCGTTGTGAGTAACGTTATCGCGAAGGAAAAGATTATCGATACGATTCAGCTCCGGCAGTTGAGTTGACGAATCAGCAGCGGCGCTGCTGATTACGGATGGCTGATAGCGGATTTGCGTAGCGCGTGGCTTCAGCAAGTGTTTGTCGGACCAGCCTCTTCCATTAGTAATCCGCTATCCGTAATTTTGAATCCGCCATTCGCCATCCGTAATCAATCAAAGCGGCGATAGGATAAGCACGCCGCCGTGCGATTCGACGATTTCGCGCATGACGTTGGCGAAGCGGGTACTGCCATCGACGTTGTTTAGGTTAAAGCCGCGAATGAGCATGGGGAAGGCCACGGCGCTGATGGTGACGGGGCGCTCCCCGGTTTGGCGGTCGCGCGGGTTGAGTTGGTTGGTCATGTGCACCAGGGTTGCGGTAGCACGGCGCACATCGTCGCCAAAGACAAACATGCTCATCCGGTCGTTCCCCCCGGTCTGAGGCAGGAGATCGGTAAACGCGCGGCGCATACCGCGCTCCGGATCGCTCGCGCTCGGGCGCGGGTAGTCGCGCACCATGACCTGCGCCTCGCGTCGCAGGGCGGGGCTGTCCGGAATCCAGCTGCCGCGCTCGCGGCTCATCATGTAGACTCCGCTGTGGTCGATGAACTGAACAAAACGGACTGCGGGTAGATTATCCAAAACATAGTTGATTTGGCCGACAACGGTAGGGTGCATTTGCCCGGTCATCATGTTGCGCATACTTCCGGAGGTATCGATGACAAAGACAACGTGCGTGGCATCGGTGGGCAGGCCGATGGGGGGCGTGTCCTCGTAGGGGAAGCTGCGCAACAGGCGGTCGGCCGCCGCCGCTTCTTCCTGACGGGCATTTAAAATCGCTTGCAGCTCCTCGACCTCGCGCTCCTGTGCGGCAAGCAGGCTCTCCAGTTCCTCGATTTCGGAGCGGATGCTCTGCCGCACCTCCTGAGAGCGCTCGGCCTCGACCGCCTCGGCATAAAGCGCAGCCTTGCGGTCGGCTTCTGCTTCGAGGCTGCTCAGCTCCTCCATCAGGGCGCGGATATCGGTCTCTCCGGCCTCCGCGACATCGCCGAGTTGGTCGCTCGCACCGATGGTGAGCAGGAAAATGAGCAAGATCGCACCAAAGCCGCAGCACAGACAGTCCAAAAAGGA
>REBV01000166.1 GCA_007692545.1 Puniceicoccaceae bacterium | reverse complement strand
TGCGGATAGCGCGCTTGGTAACAACGCCCAGTTCCGGGGCACGATCATCAATAATCTCGTGTATGGAAACACTCTGTATGCTCTGGAGATGATCAACACGACGGGTTCCCCGATTGTGCATAACAACACCTTTGTCCAGGCGGGTGCAGAGTCTATGACGATTTGGCTCTCCAATGGCGCGGTCAATGTCGACTTCCGCAACAACATTGTCGTCAGCGATGGAGGCACCGCACTCGTTATCTCGGAAAACAGTCAACCGGATTTCTCGGCGGATTATAATCTCTACCATTTGCTCAATGGAGCCTCCTTTGCGGAGTGGGGGGATCTTGGCATTGAGACCGCAGCCGACTGGTTCTATGAAATTGGTTTCGGATTCAACAGCCGCTTTGGGGATCCGCTCTTTGTCGATCCGGCGACCGGGGATTTCCGCATCAGTCCTGCATCCCCGGCATTTGCGGGAGGCGACCCGGAGACGCTGTGGGTCTATCAAACCACGCCATCCGGTGGACGGGTCGAAATCGGTGCATTCGGTGGAAGTAGCGATGCCGCTGCTGGCGATGACTATGCGCTTTCGTTCCTGAGCCCCAACGATTTGTCGAAGCTACTGCAAAATGAAGCTGCCTGGATCGAGTTCTTTACCTTCGGCTTCACTGCGGGGCAGAGCAGTCAGTGGTTCAATGCAGGCACCAGTCATCTCGGCAAGTGGCACTCCCTGAATAGCGATCAAGGCACGAGCAATGTGAATAACAGCAATGCAATCGACTTGTCCGGTGTCCTGAATCCTGCGCCGGAGTCAGTCTACCAGCAGCAACGCCGCGAAGGCTTCGGTCCGGGAAATCGTATGGACTTCACGCTTGATCTACCGGAAGGGGATTACGTGCTGCGTCTGCACATGGCGACGGAAAATAACACGAACGCGACCGTGTTCGACATCCTCGTCGATGGTGTGGTGGTGCGCGGGGGCTACGATTTGCTGGCCGCCGCAGGTGGTGCGGCCAGTACGGCCGTGGTTGAAGAAATTGCCGTTTCGGTGGGCGCGGATGGTGTCGTCACGGTTGGATTTGATGTGATCGAACGCTACGCCTACCTCGCGGCCATTGAGGTCGTTTCCGTGAATGCCAATCCGGTCGCGCCTGATCCCACGTTCTCGGTTGAGGCATCGCTTGATGGCGGATTGACCTTTGAAACGATTGCCACCGGCCTGAGCGTCGACCTGCGGGGCGTGGGCGGATTTGAATGGACGCCCACGGGCTTCACCGCCGGGGCGGATGCCGTCCTACGCGTTATCTCCGATGACTTGACCGAACAGTTTGCGGTCTCTGATCCATTCCTCATCGCGAACGACGGCAACATTTACTACGTAAACAACGACTCCCTCGTGAACGGTGTTCACACGGTCGCAATTGGCAACAACGCCAACAGCGGCAAGAGTCCGGATGCTCCTATGGCCAGCCTCGGCGCACTCTTCAATGCCTACAGTCCCAGCGCGGGCGATATTATCTACATCGATAGTGGCACTTACTCAGTCAGTCGGGAGATTGTCCTGACGGCTGCCGAGTCCGGTGTCACGATTATCGGGGCATTTGATCCGGAGAACGCCGAGGCCGTGACCACCCTGGACCGTGGCAATCTTTCCTCCGGTTCGCATATTCTGCGCCTTGAAGGCGTCGAAGACTTGACCGTTGAGCACATCACCTTCACCGGTGCCCATCGCGCTATTTTTGCCGACGAGGGTGGAGCGCCGGGGCTGACGGTTCGCCACGCCGCTTTCATTGAAAATCAGGATGCGGGTATTCGCATCGAGCGCTTCAATCCGGGCATCACGATCGAGGACAGCTACTTCCGGGGCATTGCTGCGTTCGGTGCAGCGGGGCGCCAGACCGAGGGCGTTCACCTCAATGTCGAGAGCGCGGTGATCCGCAATAATACCTTTGTCGATAATTACGACACCGGACTCTTCATCCGTGGCTGGGCGGTTGCGAATGAGGAATACCTGATCGAGAACAATTTCTTCTCTGGCAGCCGCACCGGCCTGGAGGTGCAGGTTTCCAATGCATGGATCACCGGCAATATTATAACGGGGACGGTCCGGGAAGGGGCGGTTATTTCGGGCAATTCCACCTTCATTGACAACGATGTCTTTGATAATGAAATGACTGGTATCGAAGGACGCAACAATGCGCAGATCGTGGAAAACCGCGTCCACGGCAATAGCCTCGGGATTTTTATTAATAGTGGTAACGGGCAGTTCTCGACCGCGCTTCGCAATCTGGTCTTCTTAAATTCGTCCGGGATCGATCTTTCGTCCAGTTCCTCCAGCGGATCTGCTATTGCTGAGGGCAACCGCGTGTATGGTAATGACAACTTTGGCATTCGCCTGAGCCGACTCTCCCAGGCAATCGGTAATCATGTTTACAGCAACGACACCGGCATCCATGCCCGGGCTGAGGGCAGCAACCAATCGGCGCGCCTGTTCCGCGGTGCGATTGAAAACAACCTGGTCTACGCCAATGAAAGCATCGGCATTCGAATTGATATTTCCACGACAACCTTCCGTCTGGCCAATAACACCGTGTATCAGGCGACAGGTGAGGCGCTTCGTCTGAATGAAATGGGCGGTGGGCGTATTCTGAATAACATCCTTTGGGTCGATGCCGGGTTTGCGGTCACCGTCGCCAGCGGGAGCGAGGGGCAGTTTGAGATGGATTATAATCTCTTCTTCCTCAGCCCTGATCCCAATGCTCGAATCGGCGAGTGGGGGAGCACCTTCCTCGACACGCTGGAAGACTGGCAGCAAGGCACCGGGCTGGATGCCAACAGCCGCTTTGGCGATCCGCTCTTCTTTGATTCGAGCGGGGCCGATGATGTGCTGGGCTATCGTGAGGTGAGCGGTGTCTTCATCGATGGTGGTGTCGACGATAATTTCCACCTGCTGAAATTCAGCCCGGCCATCGATGCCGGGTCTACCTGGTGGGCACCGGGAACCGACCTCGAAGGCGATCCGCGTCTCGACGATCCGGGTGTGCCCAATGCGGGCGATACCCGCTATGTGCACACAGTCCTGGAGGAAAGCCTCTTCGATGCGGAGCGCGGTCAGGCGCAGGGGTGGAACTTCTGGAACGGCACCCGCACGCTGGAATTGCCCTTCTTATTCCCCTTCTATGATGCGGTCTACGACTCCGTCGAAGTGACCTCGCGCGGTTTCCTCAATTTTGAAAATACCTTCAGCTCGAATAACAATTCCTCATCGGAACTGGCCGCACGCCGCCTCCTTGCCGTGCTCTGGGACGATATCAATACGGGGTCAGGTGATGGCCGCGACATCTTTGTCGATACCTCGGTCGCAGGGGAGGTCTACATCCGCTGGGAAGCCCGCTTCAGCGATAATTCGCTGGTCCAGGTAGCCGTGCTGCTCCGTGAGGATGGCTCAATCCGCTTCGACTACGGTGAGGGCAACCTCGGCGGTTCGCCCACCGTCGGTCATAGCTTTGGCAACCGGATTAACTTCACTCTGATCGACGGTTTTGATGGCATGGACAATCTCGCCAATGCCTTCTCCGTGGAAATCGCCCGTGCGGCGGGGATCGTCGATATCGGAGCGTTCGAGTTCAAGGGCGATAGCTCCGACGATACGCCGCCCGTTACGCTCGAAACCATCCCACCCGAAATTGAGGCGGAGGGCTTTGTCTTTGCCGCGATTGATTCCATTGTCGTCCGCTTCAGTGAGCCGATCGACTCCATCGACGCCTCCAGTGCTGCCGCTTACGAACTCATACTCGATTCCGATGGTGATGGCCTGTTCACGGATGCTGATACCTTCTTCGATCTTGCCGCGAGCTATGATTCTGAGATGGCATCGGTCACGCTGACCGTGCTCGAGGGTCTGCTGCCCTCCGGCGATTACCGCTTGCGCATCTTTGCGTCGAATCTCCGCGATGTCTCCGGCAACCCACTCGATGGCGACAGCAGCGGCGAACCGGGTGGCGACTACATTCGTGAATTCACCATCGGTCAGCCGGTCTTGTCGCAGATCATCAGCCCGGCCGAGGCCGAAGGGGTGCGCGGAGAATCCTTCAGCTACCAGATCGAGGCGACTGAATCACCGCTTGCCTTCGGTGCCGAGGGGTTGCCGGATGGCTTGTTTATGAATACCGAAACAGGACTCATCTTCGGCAGCCCCACGGAAAGCGGTCTTTTCGAGGTAACCCTCTCTGTGACGAATAGTGACGGCACGACGACCGCACCGCTGGCGCTCACCATTCTCGACGTGCCAGGTGTGCTGGCTTCCTTTATTAACGAGGGTGCGGCTCAGCGGTCGATGGTGAACGCCGTGCGGATCGAACTGGACGCCGACTTCAGCGCCGCCCTCGCGGATGCGGACGTCCGGATTTTCGACCGGGTGGCGGGTGTTTGGCGCGATGACATTTCGTTGACCCTCGACTGGGACTTCTTCCTCAGCAGTATCGTCGTGACCTTCCCGACGCTTCCCGGCGGTAGCCTCCCTGATGGCATCTTTACCCTGGTCCTCGATGGGGCGAGCATTGAATCGGCCGAGGGCATCGCCCTGGATGGGAATGGCGACGGCACCACAGGTGGGGAACTCGCCGTGGATCTGCACCGCTTCTTCGGTGACAGCACGGCGAACGGCATCATCGATAATCTCGACGCTGCCCGCTTCCGCGCGGCCTTCGGCACCTCCGCCGGTGATCCGGGCTACAACCCGATCTTCGACGCCGAAGGGACGGGCACCGTCGATCTCGATGATCGCGCCCGCTTCCTGGCCAACCGTTCCGAGCCGCTCGATTTCGATGCGCTTTTCAGCTACGATGCACCGGCCTTGCCATCCATCACCGCCACCGAGGTCAACGACGGTGAAATCCAGCGCTCAATGGTCACCGACCTCACGCTCACCTTCGACCGCGTGGCCGAGGGTGCCGTAGATCCCGCTGAGTTTCGTCTCTTCAACCGCACTACGGGCGAGCGTATCGATCCCGCGGATATGGCCGTGACCTGGGAGAACGAGGGGCGGACCGCAAGACTGGCCTTTTCTGCGCTCCCAGCAGCCAGCCTTGGCGACGGGTTCTACAGCCTCGTGATCGATGGGGAGCGTACTGCCATAGACGAACTTTTGCTCGACGGCGAGGGTAGCGGTGAAGCGGGGAGTGTGTTCCGGTTTGATTTTCACCGCCTCTTCGGCGATAGCACGGGCAATGGCGCAATCGATAATCTCGACGCCGCCCGCTTCCGTAACAGCCTCGGCAGTGAGATTGGAGACACCGCTTATCATTCGTATTTTGATTTCGATGCCAATGGCATGATTGGCACGGTGGACCGTGATGCCTTCTCCGCGAACCACGGCGAGGCCATCGACAGCGAAGCCCTCGCCCCGCTCATACTCCGCGAGCCCACCCCGGCAGTCACGGCTTCCCTTGGCGGAAGTGCACAATTCTCCGTATTCTTTGCAAGCCCGGCACCCGTGACCTTTAACTGGTATCGTGGTGATACCCTCATCGCCTCCGGTTCAAGCCTTTCCACGCTCTTGCTCGAAGACTTGGAGGAAGAAGACTTTGCCACCTACCGCGTCGAACTCGCCAATACCTTCGGAGCGATCACTAGTTTAAGTGCCACACTGCTAGCCTCCGAACTCTGATACCGTTGATTTTGCCATGAAAAAAACACTCTATCCCATCGCTTTTGCTGCCACACTTTTGATTCATTCCGTGCTCGCCGCCGAGGAGATCCCCCTTGGTTTTGAGCAGGCGGAGTACGTCGCCGGGCCAGGGGATGTGGTGACACTGCGGGTCGATTTCGGAACGCCGGTCCCAAACGGACTGGATGTTTATACCCTTCGCTTGCCGTATCCGAGCGGAGCATTCGATCCGGCTGCGACCACCATTTCCGTCGTCCCGGAATTGGATAACGATCTCTTTGAGGAAAACCCTGCCGAGCGTAGTTTCACCGCCGATTACGCCGAAGTTTCGGGTGCCGCACCCCTTGGCGATCCTTACTTCGGTACGACCTTTCTTGAGATTGCAGTGACTATCGACATGAATACGCCCGCCGGAGCTTTTCCCCTCACACTCGCGCTTCCCGGTGAGAATAGTTTTGTTGACGGGGATTTAAATGCCATCGACGACGATCTGATCCTTGGCAGTGCCACCCTTGTCATTGAAGTTCCGCCGCCTTCGCTCTCGGAAACACCGGAGTTCGATAGTGAGGCGGGTACCTTCACCCTGGCTTTCTCCGGCGTCCCCGGCCGCAGCTATTTGTTGGAAGTGTCAAACGATCTCGAGGATTGGGATGAATTGACCACGCTCACTGCAGCTCCCTCCGGCCTCGTAACATTTACCGATTCGACCGCCTCGACGCACCCGCGACGTTTCTATCGGTTGGTTGATTAAGTTTGGTAAAGACCTTTTTCCATCATTTCTGTCGTTGATTGAAAAAAATAAGCTTGCGGTTAACTGGTGTACGGGTTTCCCCTAAATTTTCTTTACGAAATTTAGATTAATAAGAAATCCAACTCCTTTTACTTATTCACTACTGTAAACTAAGCATTATTGTATTCTTTGTGTCGTCCCTTGGGGCTTACGCCCGAGATGTACCTGCACAATACGTTTCGCCCGCAGCGGAGACCACTTCGATTGAGGCTTCCGAAAGCTCCGGGCAAGATGCGATGTATTGGGTGATGCGTGGATTGAAGCATAATTTCAATATGCAGATTGGACGCATGGAGGTGGAGAACGCAGAGGATCGGGTTGAAATCGCCCTGGGTGCTTTCGCCCCGCGTGCGTCGACGTCTGCGCGCTATAGCAAATCCGAGCGGGCACAAAACCGGCAGGAATTTTTTGCAATCAATCAGATTGCCCCTATTTTTGAAGAAGAAGTGGCTTCGCTGGAAGTGCGATTGGAAGATAGCTATGCCTACGGCACCCGGGTGTCCTTGTCGACGTCGACGAATCGAATTGAAAATACGACAAATCAAAGCGTGTTTAACCCGAATACCTTTACGGGCCCCCGTTTCTCTCCGGAATATCAGACCAGGACTCAACTGCAGGTGGTGCAGCCCTTGCTGCAAAACCGCGGTCGGGAGGCCAATCTGGCGGCGACCAATCTGGCACGCTCGGAAGTTCTGGGCGCGGAGTATGAGTTGCGGTCGCAGTTTGAACGTGTCATCGCTGATATTTTGATCGCCTATGCAGAGACTGAATTCGGGCTGGCTAATTTGAAGGTGAAGGAGGATGCGGTGCTTTTGGCGGATGACTTGGTCGATCAAAACCGCCGACGGGTGGAAGAGGGCATGATGTCGCAGATCGACGTCATTCAAGCCGAGGCCCGACGGGCTGAGGCGCAGGAAGAGGTCGTGGGGGCTCGCACTTTTTTGATGGAGCGCCGCAATCGCTTACTGGAGTTGACCGGCGGCGACTATACTTTTGGGCAAGAGGTGCGGATCGGCGCGAGTGCTTCGACACTATTGAGCGCACCGACGCAGGAGCGCTTAGAGCTGGCTGGCGAGATGCTGGCGAGCAATGCCATTTATCAGGCGGCTCTGGCGCGGGCGGAGGCGGAAGGCATCCGCGTAGCATTTGCGAAAAACCAGATTTTACCGCAGCTTGATTTGGAAGCGACTATTGGCTATAACGGCCTGGAGGGCAGTTTCGGGCAGAGTTACTCCGATTACAGCAACCGGTCGACGCCGGACTGGTCGGTCGGACTGGTATTTTCCATCCCGCTGGATCGCACTGCTGATCGTGCGCAGATGAGTGTGGCCAAGCGGGTGCAGCGGCAGGCTCTATTGACAGCGAAGCAGACAGAGGTGCAACTGCTGGTTCTGCTGGATAACAGTGTGAGCGATGTCGAAGCGGCCCGTGAGCGGATTGGATTCGTCCAGGAATCGGTTCGATTGGCGGAAGAAGCGCTACGCTCCGAAGAGCGGCGACTCGCCTCCGGCTTGACGACCAGTTACAATGTATTGAACCAGCAGCGGGATCTGAGTTTTGCCCGCACCCGTGGCTTAGCTGCGGAGGTGGAGCTATTTCGCGCGGTGACGCAACTCTATGTGGTCACCGGCCTGCTTAGCGATCAACTTAATTTTGACGTTTCAACTGCTGGCCTATAGCATTCAACACGGCACTGGCTGGTGCCGGTTGTCTTACTTCAGCCATGAAAAAAACACTTTATATCCTCCTGCTGCTGCTCGGACTGGCTTGTGTCAAGGTCTCTCAGGGAGAGCCGGTCTCCGGCCTGGTGTTTCCTTTCCGTGAGGTGAGTATTTCCAGCCCGGTGCAGAATTTCATTACTGAACTGCATGTGCGTGAAGGTGCTGAGGTCAAGGCTGGTGAATTGATGGCGCAGCTGTATAAGCGCTCGGTAGAGTTGGATATGGAGCGTGCTGCCGCCGCTTTGCGCAAAAGAGAGTTTGAGAGCAAGGGGGCGCAGAACCTTTTCAAGGAGCGTTTGATCAGTGAAGACGAGGCGCTGGCCAGTGAGATTGAGCTCCGCTTGGCCAGCCTGCAATATGAGATCGCACAGGAGGCGGTCGCCTTGCGGGAGATCCGTGCATCGATCGCTGGTATCGTGGTGGAGCGCCATAACGAGATTGGAGAAATGGTCGTGGTGGGCGAGCCGATGTTTCGCGTGGTTGATATCGACCAAATCTATGTTCGTTTGTTTTTAACGGTTAAGGATGCCCGCCGCTTCCCCATCGGTCGTTCGGTGCATTTAACGTTTCCTGAGTTGGGAGAGCACTCCCCGAATCTGGATGGGGTGGTGGATTTTATTGACCCCCGGGTGGATTCTGCCAGTGGACTGATTCAGATTAAGATCCTGGCCAATAATTCCGATCGTAAAGTAAAGCCCGGCCTGCGGGCGACAGTGGCCCTCGCTCCCGAAGATGTGGCTGTCGAAATTGAACTACCCGAAGAAGTTTTGCCGGAGATTGAATCGCCTTCGGCATCTGGTGAGACTGAATTTGATAACCCCTGACCCTGTTCAACCTTGGAACTCAGAAACTTTGTCAAACCCACCCGGGATCAGCTAGACCGATTGCATCGCTTGCGTCTGTTCAGCAGTGAGGCACCCGCATTTTGGGCACAGTTTACAGAGGTGGCACAGGAGATGACCGGGGCCAGTCAGGCCCGCTCCATTGTTCGCTTGGACGGAACTTGGAATTTACTGGCGGCCTCGCCCAGTGCGGGTGTCAATCACCGGGCCTTTCTGCAGCAGGATCTTGAGGCACAGGCCGCTCTCGCGCTCGAAAGTGGGCGCGGGGTCGTCGCACCAGCTGAATCGAAAACGGGTGCGCTGCATGTGTTGCAAGCTTTGCAGACGGAAGCTACTTCAACGGCTTGCTTACTGGAGCTTCGCTTTGTATCCGGCGAGCAGCCTGCACCTGAAGCCGAAATTTGGTCCAGTCTGCTGCCATTATTGGCGGATACGCCCCGCATATATCAGAAGAATCGTGCGGCGGTGGAAATGCGGCAAGACGTCGATCGTATGCGCGAGGCGCTGGATGTGCTGGCAGTCGTTAACGGACATAATAAATTTGCCCCGGCTTCGATGGCGCTGGTGAATGAAGTCACCAGTCGACTGGAAGCGGAAAGAGCCTGCCTGGGATGGGTCAAATCTCCGTATGTGCGCGTTGTCGCAGTCAGTGGAACTGAAAAATTTGAGCGCAAGATGGAGATCCTGCAGGACTTGGAGGCGGCGATGGAGGAATGCCGGGATCAGGACGAAGAACTTGTTTGGCCGGCCTCTTCCAACAGCAGTGCGATCTGTCATGATCATGATGTTTATTCCCGTAAGTCGGAATCCGCCTGTCTGCTTTCGGTCCCGATTCGCAATGGCAACGAAGTGGTGGGCGTGTTGACGGTGGAGCGACCGAGCCCGCCTTTTACAGAGTCGGAGGCCTGGGGGTTGCGTGTCGTGGGGGATCAAATTGCACCGCGCTTGACTGACCTGAAGGAAAAATCCCGCTGGTTCGGTGCACGCTGGGCGGCAAGTGTGCGGGAGCAGTTGGCTAAAGCCCTGAGCCCGAAGCATACTTGGTTGAAATTCGCCGCTATCGTCACGAGTGCGATTTTGCTCTTTTCGATTTTGGTGCCTTTTACTTATCGGGTCAGCGCCACGTTTATCATACGGCCCGATAGTCTGGCACATTTGCCGGCCCCTTACGAGGGTTTCATCGCTCAGGCCGGGGTGCGTCCGGGTGATCTGGTGGTCAATGGGCAGACGCTGCTGGCTTTGGACGACCGAGATTTAACCATCCAGCGGGCAGAAACAATGGCTGAGATCCGTCGTCACCGGGCGAACGCAGAGTTGGCTGAAGCCGAGGGCAATTTGGCTGAGCTGCGCGTGTCACGGGCGCAGCAGAGTCAGGCGGAAGCGCGTTTGGACTTTCTTGAATATCAATTGGGACGCTCGGAGGTGAAGGCACCCTTTGATGGTGTGGTGGTGCAAGGGGATTTGCGGGAGCGGATTGGTGCTCCGGTTCAGCAGGGTGAAGTACTTTTACAGGTATCCAAACTGGATGGATTGTATGTCGAGATCCGTTTGCCCGAGCGCGATATCGATTTGATTGGCCAGCATCGAAGTGGACTGATTGTTTTTTCCAGTCGTCCCGACCTGCAGTTTCCCGTAGAGGTGGAGATGATTTCTCCGGCGGCTACGCCGGAGGGTGAGGGCAATATGTTTATTCTGCGCGCCCGGCTATTGGAAGAAGCCGATTGGTTGCGTCCCGGGATGAGCGGTGTGGCACGTCTGGATGGCGGTGACCGGACGCTGGCCTGGAGGGCGACCCACCGGATCGTGGACTTTATTCGAATGCGTGTCTGGTTCTGAGTCCGCACGCCGCAGTATCCAACTACAATTAGATGGAACGTAAATTATTCAGTGAATCCTGGCATCGAGTGGCCGCGCAGAAAATCCGGCTGCGGCCTTCGGTCCGGGTGCGTAAGCAATACTTCCGTGGGCGCACCTGGTATGTGGCCAACGATATTTACGGGGACCAGTTTTTTCGCTTTCGCCCGGAGGCATGGAATTTCATTGCCCGGCTGGATGGAACCAGGACGGTGGAAGAAGTCTGGCAAACCTGTCTCGACCGCAATGGTGATCAAGCACCCGGCCAAGGTGAAGCGATTCAAATACTCTCCAACTTATATCAGAGCAATTTGATCGTATCGGATTTTCCGGCCGACGTCGTGCAACTCTTCGAGCGGCAGAAAAAACGTCATGCCCGTGAATGGAAGGCCCGGTTGTTTGGCATTTTCTTCCTGCGCATACCTTTGTTTGATCCGGACGCATTTCTTAACCGGACACTTCGTTATGTGCGCCCGCTGCTCTCCGGTTTCGGTGCCTTGCTATGGCTGATACTGGTGGGCACGGCACTGGGTGTCGTGGCTTCCAACTGGGAAACGCTCTTCGCCCACGGGCAGGGAGCGCTGGCCCCAGCCAATCTTCCGCTCCTGTTACTGGCCTTTGTTCTGGCCAAATTGATCCACGAATTCGGGCATGGGTATGCAGTCAAACGATTCGGGGGGGAGGTACATGTGATGGGGATCACTTTCCTGGTATTTACGCCGATCCCGTATGTCGATGCGACTGCGGCCTGGGCTTTCCGCGAGCGCTGGAAACGTGTCTGGGTGGGTGCCGCCGGGATGATCGTGGAGTTGGCATTGGCTGCGGTCGCAACGTTTATCTGGGCGTCGACCGGCCCAGGCCTGCTCAACGCCTGGTGTTTTAATCTGATGCTGGTGGCTTCGGTTTCCACCATCTTGTTTAATATCAATCCGCTGCTGAAATTTGATGGCTATTATATTTTATCCGATCTGACGGATACACCAAATTTGCAATCACGCGGCATGCGCCAACTGGGGCATTGTGTGGAACAGTATGCTTTCGGCGGACGGCATTCGCAAAGCCCGGCCAGTAGCCGGGCCGATGCGGTCTGGATCGGTGCTTTCGGCATCGCCAGCTGGTGTTTTCGGGTGTACATTACTTATGTGATCATCATGTTCGTGGCGGACCGATATCTCGGGCTCGGTTTTCTCGCGGCGGTTTTGACGGTGACCGGGCTTTTCGTGATACCGCTTTACAAAGGAATCAAGTTTCTGTTCAGCGAGCCGCGGATTGAGCGGGTGCGCGCCCGGGCCTATGCAGTGACCGCCGGAGTCCTGGCTGGCCTGTTTGTCCTGCTGGCAGTTTTGCCGGCACCGCGCTATTTCCGTGCGCCGGGTGTTTTATTCGCCGAGGACGCGGAATTTATCGTGGCGCGGGGGAGTGGATCGGTGGAGACTTTTGCCGCGGCACCCGCCGTGGCCACAGCCGGTTCGGTCTTGCTGCGACTGAGCAATCCGGAGCTTCCATTGATGCGTCGCCAGCTAGAGGCGGAACTGGAACAACTGGAGGCGGTCGAGCGTCTTCAGTTAGCACAGGAAGGTTTGGGCCGTGAAGTGCTGCATGAGCGCAGGCTGGCCAATTCAATCCGGATCGAAGAGCTGGAGGCACAGGAAGCGGCGATGGAGGTGCGCGTGCCACGGACCGGACGGCTGGCAACTTTACAGCCCAAGGAGCATTATCAACGTTGGTTGCAGCGGGGTGAAATTATAGGTGAGACGATACCCGACGGTGCCTGGCGGTTCTTTGCTGTGGTCTCGCAACAGGATGTGAATTTATTGTTTGAACAGGAAATGCAAGGGGTGACGCTGCGCTTTCGGGGAAATGCGGGGGAACTCGTCGTGCCGACCAACATGCGGATTGTGCCGGGGCGGCAGGAGTATTTACCCAGCCCCGCGCTCGGCTGGCGGGCAAGCGGGCCGGTCCGTGTTCGCGAGGATGATCCCGAAGGCGTGCGTGCGTCGGAGCCGTTTTTTCTAGTCATGCTTGAGGTCGAAGGCGATGGTGCGCCGCTTCACCACGGACGGGTCGGCTTGGCTCGTTTCCGCGTTGAAAACGAACCCTATTTACATCAATGGTACCGAAAATTACGCCAGGTGGTGCAGACACGTTTTCAACTATAATTGCTGACCTTCAGCGATCACTTTTAATATGGCCAAGACCGCACAGCATAGCCCGTCGTCCGGGACGCCCGAGCCAGTTCGTTTTGCTGCTCCGCGCAATGAAGCACGGCGGACGGAGATTCGGGATTTCGAACCGGTGCCTGCTGGATTTGATGGATGGGTACATGATCAGATGGGGCGGTGGAAGTCGCGTGCCGCCTGGAGCGCTCAATTATGGCAGCAAGCGGACGGCGTCGAGCGCGCGCGCCTTCAGCTCGGTGAGCTGCCGGAGCGCGAGCTGCGTTCACAGTTGCGGGCCATGCGTGCGCAAGTGCGTCGACGTGGTTCGGACTGGCATCAACAGGTCGGGGCCGCCTTGCCGCTTGTGGCTGAGGCCGCCCGGCGGACCCTGGGGTTCACTGCCTACCGCACCCAACTGATGGGAGCGTTGGCGATCGGTCATGGCACACTGGTCGAGATGGCGACCGGAGAAGGTAAGACCCTGACCATTGCCCTGGCTGCTACGATTGCCGGATTTTCAGGTAAGCCCTGTCATGTAATTACGGCCAACGACTATCTGGCGGGGCGTGATGCTGCTGAATTGAGCCGGCTGTATGAATATTGCGGCCTGACTGTAGCCGCGCTGGCGGCGGATTTCAATGGTCCCCAGCGACGGACGGCTTATCAGGCCGACGTTGTCTATTGCACCGGTAAGGAATTGGTGGCAGATTACCTGCGGGATCAGATTCTGCTCGGTCCGCTGGCGGAGTCCAAACGACGGGCCATGACCTACCTTTTACGCCGTCGGCGCTGGCGTGACCGGCTCGTACTGCGCGGGCTGCATACCGCCATTGTCGACGAGGCGGACAATCAGTTAATCGACGAAGCCGTGACCCCCTTGATTATCAGTCGCAAGCAAGAGAATGAAGCCATGCGCGAAGCCTGTCTTGCTGTTGATAGCTGTGCCGCCTCGTTACTCCCGGGAGAACACTACGAGGTGTTTGAGCGCTTTAAAGAAGTCCGTTTGCTACAGAGTGGACACGAACTGGTCGAGGCTTGGTGTGCCGGTCAACGGGGACTGCTATCCGCGCCGGTCTGGGTGGCGGATCTGGTCTTACAGTCGCTGCAGGCACGGCACTTTTTTCTACGGGACAAGCAGTATGTGATGGATGACGGCAAGGTGGTGATTGTAGATGAATTCACCGGTCGCCCGATGCCCGGCCGGAATTGGCGATTGGGGCTGCATCAAGCTGTGGAGGCCAAAGAAGGGACGGATGTCTCGTCTCCGTCCGAGACATTGGCGCGATTGAGTTTTCAGAACTTTTATCGCTACTTCGAGCATTTGTCCGGGATCACCGGCACGGCGCGGGAATCCTGGCGGGAATTCTGGCGGATCTATGAATTGCCCTTCATCAAAGTACCGCACCACAAGCCGAATGTTCGACGCGACGAGAAACCCGCTTATTTTGTGGGGACGTCAGCCAAATGGGAGGCTGTGGTTGGGGAGATTCTCAAGATGAACTCCGCCGGACGTCCGGTCCTGGTCGGAACCCGCAGTGTCCATGCGAGTGAAACACTCGGTCGCATGCTGCAAAGGCGCAGTGTGGAGTGCAAAATTCTCAATGCCGTACGCCACGAACAGGAGGCAGAAATTATTCTCCGTGCAGGCGATGAGGGTGCCGTAACAATCGCCACCAACATGGCGGGGCGGGGGAGTGATATTCGAATTTCCAAGGCGGTTGAAGCACGGGGTGGCCTTCACGTCATTTTGACCGAAGGTCACGAATCCGCGCGAGTCGACCGTCAACTTCGAGGCCGTGCCGGTCGTCAGGGCGGGCGTGGGAGTTCCCGTTTGTTCGCGTCCTTTGAAGATGAATTATTTCGACGTTATTTGAATCCCGTCGTCCGCGCGCTGATCGAGCAGTGGATCCACCTTCGCCTCCCCGGACGCCAGGGCATGCTCGCTGTAGCCTTTTACCTGGCTCAACGCCGGGCGGAGAATCGCAGTCGGCGCCAACGTTTCCAGCTGATGAAGCAGGATCAGGAAATCGCCAAATCCGTCATCGGTGGAAGTGCGAAAGCGAGCAAGCAAACACCCCCGGGTGGAAGCTCTTAAGTGATCGGGAAGGCTGCGGTCCCAGCCGGATTATTTTCCTCAAATAACACTTCAAGACCAAGCTATTGTGCAATACTTGTGTGCTAACGAGCGCTCACCAGATTGGCTTGTATCGAGGCGATGTGCAAAATTTTTGGAATTCTCGGAGAATCTGTTTTTGCAATCATACTGATGAAGTTGGATTCGAGATCGACTGCCTGGTTGGCGAGAATGGCCAGATCATCAATCCAGATATCAGCCGTGCTGTCTGGTTTGATCCGTATGCGCACCGTCGTATCTGCAGTGATCTTGAACGGCAGTCTTCCGGAGGTTGACGCTTCACCATAGCGGAAGATGCAAACATCATCGCCATAAACTAAGGAAAAGCTACAGTCACCTATAGGCGAAGTGGCCGATTGCAGCGTGGCCCCAAACTTGAAGATTGCCTGCACGCCTGGTGTCGATTCACCAAATGTATAACGGTACTCAATCGCCTGGCCTCGTTTTTCGATCTTTGTCCAGTCGATTTGATTGACGAGCCAGACGGTGTCGACTGTTTCAGCTGTTACGGGTCGCAATATCCCCGGGAGAGACATTTCGCTGCCATAGGTGCTGGAAGTTGAGGTGACCTGCAGTGCGCCTGCCAGGAGAAGAAGGCTGGAAAACTCTTTCATCGTTTTGGGTCGTTAATATTATGCATATTTGAAATTGCATACTATCGTAACCTTATTCAGGTTGGCAAACTTGGAGTCATCTCTAATTCGTTCAGGATCTATCCCTTATAAAACATGAAAACCAAATCAATGAGCGGGCAGGTGTCATTTGAAGAAGAGCTTCGATCTTCAATCACTGTCCCCAGGCGGCGAGTGATTCTCCAGGCTGAGTGAGGCCGTGAGGCCGTGAGGCCGTGAGGCCAGATGCGTTGGCGAAAGGCAGGAACTGGCCGAGCTATTCGGTGCCCCCAGCAAATATTGACTTGATCGATTCCTTGATGCTTTCGATGGCTTCGGGCCCTTGCTGGACCAGTAAATAGATGACGCCGATGTAGAGTAGGACAGCGCAGCACCCAATGGCAAAGGCAACGATGGCCAGTAGACCGTCTTCCTCAGCCAGGCCGACGCCGATCAGAAATATAACCATGGCGGGCGCTGTATTGGTCAGTGGAATGGGCAAGATCATCAGGCAGGCCATAGAAAGGATGACTGTGGCCAGGGCTGCCTGCCCACTGCGGCCCCGAATCCATTTTTGGCGGGGGCGGATGTAGCGCTCGATCGAGTGTAAAAACCGGGACGCCCGGCTGAGCATAGAATGGGCCAGCGAGGGGCGGATGCGGATATTGGCTAATTTGCGGGGGAGCCATACCGCCGACCGGCCCTGTATCATTTGCAGCGCGATCAAGGCGATAACGATCCCAAAGGGCGTGCTGTAGCCCGGTGCAGGCACGGGTAGGGCGCTCGGCAGGGCCAATACGACCAAGAGCAGCCCGAAGCCTTTTTCGCCGACGGCTGCGGTGATTTGGCCGATGCTGAGTCCCTTGGGATCATCGCACTGCAATAGGCTGGCGAGCGCTTGTCCCAGTGGCAGGGAGGGAGGACTGATTTCTTCGGTTTGCATTTGCGCTTGAGCGAGTTCGTTTAAAAGCTGACTTCTCTTAATGAGGACTCTTGTGTCCTGCGCAACCATGAAACCGCCCCCTGTCATTCATCCTTCCGACACAGCCATTGCGCTGTATGGGGGTAGTTTTGATCCGGTCCACCGGGCACATTTGATGGTAGCCCGCACGGTTTTGCGGGACTTGGGTCTGGACCGTGTGGTCTTTATTCCGGCGGCGCAGTCGCCGCTCAAAGAAACGGCGGTGCGCGCGGACGATGCGAGTCGGCTGCACATGCTGGAGCTAGCCACCGCCGGGGAGCCTGGCTTCGCTGTCGATGACTGTGAGCTCAGGCGGGGCGGGCGCAGCTACACCATTGATACAGTGCGTGCCTTTCAAACGGCCCATCCGCAGGCGCGACTGAGCTGGATCATCGGGGCGGACCAGTTTGCCTGCCTGCCCCGCTGGTACGCAATTGAGGCGCTGGCCCAGTTGGTCGAATTCATTGTGCTGGGGCGCCCCGGCTACACCATGCAGCCCCCGGCAGTCGCGGGACTGCGCTACCAGGCGGTCGAGGCACCCCTGCTGGAGCAGAGCTCCAGCGAAATACGCCGACGTATTGCCGGGGGGCTGCCCTTGGCCGATTGGCTGCCAGCTTCAGTTGAGGCTTTCATTTTCGAGCATGCCCTCTATACCGATAGACCTGAATCCTGTAAACATGACGAAAAAGACCCAATTACCTAGCGATAAAATATTCCAAGAGATGCGCTGCGCTGTCGCCGCCATCGAAGACAAAAAGGGGGAATCCATCCGCGTGCTCGATGTCCGGGGGAAATCCACCATCACCGACTACTTGATCCTGGCCACCGGCACCTCAAACCCGCACGTCAAAGCGCTCAAAATCGCCCTCGACGCGGCCTTGAAAGCGGCCGAGGTGCAACTCATCGGCCAGGATCGTGAGCTGGGCAGCGGTTGGCTGGTGGTCGATGCCTTCGACTTTATGATCCACTTGCAAACCGAGGAGATGCGCCAGTTCTATCGACTGGATCAGCTCTGGAAAGATGCCCCTGAAGTCACCCTTTAAACAAGCCCTGGCGGGGCTTTGACCGGTCGCTGCCACGACACTGTCCCATGCATACGATTTTATTAGTCTTCGTTCTACTCCTCATTCTCAAACTGGGCACCAGTCTGCTACTGGACTGGATCAACCTGCGTTATGTGCAAGCCCGGGCCGCTAGCGTGCCGGAAGGCTTCCAGGAGTTTATCGACGAGCCAACCTACCGCAAGTCGATCGAATATACCGCAGCCAAGACCCGCTTTGGCATGGTCAGTGATCTCTACGAAGGGCTGATTCTGGCGTTGGTGCTGCTGCTCGGCATTTTACCTCTGTTTTATGAGCTTTTTAGCGGCTGGTTCGGCGTGGGGGTTTGGGGACAGGCCCTGGTTTTGTTTTTCATTGGTCTGCTGCTGAGTGTGCCTTCGATTCCTTTCGACTGGTGGGGCACTTTTAAACTGGAGGAACGCTTCGGTTTTAATAAAAGCACGCTAAAACTCTGGTTGACTGACAAGGTCAAGGGCACAGCCATCGGTTTTGTTATCGGCTATCCCTTGCTGGCGCTGCTGATTTATTTAGTCCAAGTGGCGGGCCCGCTCTGGTGGGTCTGGGGCTTCGCCGTGTTTTTTATTTTTCAACTCATCATGGTCGTGGTTTACCCCATGTTTATCATGCCACTGTTTAATAAGTTGGAGCCGATGGAAGCGGGCGAGCTGAAGGATCGCCTCTTCGCCCTGGCCGACCGCACGGGCTTTCAGGCGCAGACGATTCTGGTGATGGATGGTAGCAAGCGTTCCGGGCATTCCAATGCATTTTTTGCGGGCTTTGGAAAATTCCGCCGCATTGTATTATTTGATACCCTGATCGAGCAAATGGATGCGGAGGAGCTGGAGGCCGTGCTGGCGCATGAGATCGGGCACTATAAACTCGGTCACATTCCGAAGATGATTGCGCTCTCGGCAGTCACTACACTGGGTATGTTTGCAGCGCTCGGCTGGTTGGCTCAGGCCAGTTGGTTTACGCAGGCTTTTTACTTCGATGCTTCGGCCGACGGGCGTATCGTGCCCGTGCTTTTACTCTTTATGTTGTTGAGCGGGCTGGTGACCTTCTGGCTGTCGCCTCTGAGCAGTCGGCTCTCCCGCAAGCACGAGTATGAGGCAGACGCTTTTGCGCGCGATGCTATGGGGGATTGGAAGCCCCTCTCCAATGCACTGCGCAAGCTGCATAAAGAGAATCTAAGCAATCTCACGCCGCATCCGACCTACAGCGCATTTCACTACTCACACCCCACGCTACTGGAGCGGGAGGGCGCGCTAGGTGGGCAAGCGGATGCTTGAAATGGCCTGAATCACTCGCTCGATGCGCCGGATTCGACAGACGCTCTTTAGCTGGATACTCCTCGGCTGCGGGCTCGCTGCTTCGCTGGCCCATGCCAGCAACTCGACGATTCGTGTGGCGACTTACAATGTTGAGAATTATCTGATAATGGATCGCTATTTCGATGGGCGCTGGCGGCCCGCTTACCCGAAACCAGAGTCGGAGAAGACGGCGCTACGCCAAGTAATCCATGCAGCTGCGCCCGACATATTGCTGTTGCAGGAGATGGGGACTGCTGAATTCTTGGAGGAATTGCGCGCTGATTTAGCCGCAGAAGGTCTTGATTACCGCTATGCCCTGACGCTCAGCGCAGCGGACCCGGTTCGTCACCTGGCTGTGCTTTCGAAGATCGAGCCAGCAGACATTGTCCTGCATGATGATCTTGATTTTCAATATTTCGATGACCGGGAAATGGTGAAGCGTGGCCTGTTGGAGTTGAGTTTTCCGCTGGGCGCGGACCAGCATTTCCAAGTGTTCAACCTGCATTTAAAAAGCCGCTTTACGGATAACCGAGCCGACCCGCAGTCGGAACTCCGGCGCACCCGGGAAGCTGAGGCCTGCCGTAACCGAATCATTGAGCGCGCCCTGGAGCGGGGGGCGGACTACTATTTGATCGCGGGGGATTTTAATGACCACCGCGACAGTTCGGCCATGCGCCGATTTTTGCGTCGGGGTGAACTCCATATCGGTTCACTCGTGCCGGCCAGCGATAGTCGCGGTGAGATTTGGACCTACTTCTTTGAAAGATGGGCCCGCTACGAACTCATCGATGCCTTTATTGCCTCGCCCGCCATGCTGGCCCGGATCGAGGGCGGACAGGGCCATATCATCGACAGCCCCGAGGCCCGCATTGCCAGCGACCACAGGCTGGTCTACATCGATATTGTAATCACCGAGTGACTCAAACCGCTCCGATCGTTTTGAGCATGGATGCGATGTAGGGAATAAGCTGCTTCTTGCGGCTGACGATGCCGGAAAGCTCGTAGATATTACTCTGTCCGCGTTGCGGATAGTTAATGGCTGATTGCAGCTCGTCGTTGCCCGCCACGACGAGGAGGGAATCCTGGGTGTTGATGTCGGTGACCAGTAGGAAGCTGAAGTAGAGGCCTTCCTCTTTGCGGTAGGCTTCGAGTGCTTTGTCCAGGGCGTCTTCACTGGTCCAAAAATTGTCAAAGCCCAGTTCTTCGATTTGTGACACAGAATAGCGGATTTCACCGGCTTCGTAGACTTTGCAGTCCGAGCAGATCACTTCCTGAGGTGTGCTGTTCACCACGACCGAGCCGGCTGAGAAGATGAGGTCCGAGAGGGCCTTGGGCTCGATGCCGGCAATCGGCGACAGCCAATCCAGCAGTTCGCCCTCGAGTGGCGTCGTGGTGGGGCTGTTGAGCATGAGGGTGTCCGAAATGATACCAGCCATCATAATACCGGCAATATTGGGCGCGGGGCTCAAGCCATCGGCGCGAAAGAGGTCGGCCACAATTGAGCAGGTCGAGCCGACCGGGCGGTTGATGAAAAGGATGGGCTGATCGGTCGGGATGTTACCGAGCCGGTGGTGGTCGAGTATCTCGGTGATCTGCACTTCGCCGGCTCCATTGACGGACTGGCCGAGTTCGTTGTGATCGACGAGTGCGATCCGGGTCTGACTGGGCTTGAGGATATCACTCTTCGAGAAAACCCCGATCAGCTGCTTGGTATCGTTGACCACCAGGTAGAGCGGCTCGTTGCTGAGGGCAATCCGGCGTTTGACCGATGCGATGGTGTCCTCCGAACTGAAGCAAGTGACATCCGGTGCGATGAGACCATCGATATGGGTGGCGGTACGAATGATCCAAGAGGTGGTGGCAGAGTCGTAGGGGCTCACAATCAGGCAGACGTTGCGCTCCTTGGCCCGCGCTATCATTTCTTCATCCACTTCCAAGTTGCCGGTGATGACCAGCATCCGCACCCCCAACTGCAGACAGCGCTCCTGAATGTCCCAACGGTCGCCGACAATAATAATGCTTCGATCCGAGGGAAGGCCCTGCTCTCTGTGGTGGCTGCCAAAGGAACGGATGTCCATCGCACCGATGCGGACGTAGAGTTCTTCCAGTTGGTCGACCCGCTCGGCATGCAGCACACGGGCATGCAGCGAATCGACAATCGATTGCACGGTGGTCTGCACCAGGCGCATCGCTTTGGGCTCGCGTGGCTTGGGAATGAAAAATTCACCCAACTGGAAGATGGAAACCAGCCCCTCAATCTGCCCGGAGTCGTCCACCACCGGAAGTGCCCGCACATCGTAACGGTCGATCAGTTCAAGCGCTTCGGCGCAGGTGCTCTGGCGACTCACCGTTTGCACCTGCGTCTGCATGATGTCCTGGATGCGAGGTGTAATATCACCAATAAAGCGGGGTGGTGGCGTCTTGAAGCGCTCCAGTACGGCCTCCACTCGGGCGTTGGTGTTGCCACAACGGGCCGCCACATATTCGGTCTGGCCGATTGCGTGCTTGTAGGCCTCATAGGCCAGCGCCGAGCAAATCGCGTCGGCGTCCGGGTTTTTGTGGCCAAATATATAGATGGGCTGGGTCATTGCTCAGAAAAAAAAACTAAATGACTTGGATTGCCACCCACAACTCAAATGTTTAAGTTGTCAGTGATTGTTTTTTGGGGTAGTCGTCGAGAAACAAAAAGCCCGAACCGTCGACGGTTCGGGCTTTTGATACAAATAACTGATACAATTACTGACGGCTAAAAGCTGGGGCCAGCATGATATTGGCAGAGGTGTGAATGTCTTGAATGTTAACAGTCAAGTTGCCGTTGGATGGGTCGACCAATTGTCCGTCTTCCGTCCCCAGTTCCGTGTAGAAGGAAACGTGCCCATCTAGGTAGGCGATATGACCACCCAAGCCCCAAGGCGAGTCCGGACCCCAAGTGCCGGAGGTTGTGAGTGCACGTGTCCACAGTAACGGTGTAGTCGATGTTGGTGCATTGCCGCTAACCCCGATGGCAAAGTCATAGCCGACGGGAACCGCTTGCACCCAATCTTCAGCGGTTTGGAAGGCATTGGCTTCATCTCGGAATCCAACGATCGCTGGGAGTAATCCGGCATAGGCAGCAACAGCAGGGTCTGATTCGATGATCCAGATTGAGGCATCCGTCAAGTCGGACTGCTTGGCCAGGAATTGAGCGACACCAGCAACATTGTTGAGGGTGACATCCGCGTCTGCGGTCATCCGTGCCTGAGTCAACGTTCTGACACGACCACCGGAAGTCGAGTAGGTCGCGTAAGACACTGCGATCGAGCGCATGTTTGAGGAGGACTTTGATTTATTCGCGACCTCCCGAACCTTACCAACGGCCGGAATGAGGATCGCGGCCAAAATGCCGATAATCGCAATAACAGTGAGTAGCTCAATCAGGGTGAAACCTGAACGGGGTGTGTTTTTGGTTTTCATAATTATATTCAAATGAGGTGGGTTGTATAATAAGCTTTAGTGCTCTTTTATATATACAAAGGTATTTGCTTTAGGCTCCAAGTCCAACCCTTTTTTTAATAAATTACGGGGGATTAGAGAGTGGCTGTTCCTGTGGCTGTTGGGTTTTAATCGGCAACTATCGGCTTGCTGCTGCGAGGCCCCCAAGTCGGGTAAAATTAGCGGTTTAGCTCCCGGTGCCCGATGTCGCGGCGCAGATACTTGTCCGCAAATTCAATCTGATCGCAGACGCTGTAGGCGAGGCGGGCGGCGTCCGCCAGGCTGGCTGCTTGTCCGCTGACACCGAGCACACGGCCGCCAGCGGTGCGAATGGTACCGTCGGCATCACGAGTAGTACCGGCGTGCACGATGGCACTGTGGGCGGGCAGGCTTTCGGGTAAGTGGATGGCTTCGCCCTTGGCATAGGCACCGGGGTAGCCAGCCGCCGCCAGCACGACGACGATAGCCGCGCCCGGGTGAAATTTCAGCTCGCTTGGGAGCGGTTCCCCCTTGGCTGAGGCTAGGAGGACGGGCACAAGGTCGTCCGCCACCATGGGTAAGAGCACCTGCGTCTCGGGGTCGCCGAAGCGCACATTATACTCCAGTACTTTGACGCCTTGTTCGGTCAGCATGAGCCCGGCGTAGAGTGTGCCCCGGTAGTCGATGCCGTCGGCTTTGAGTCCCGCCAGGGTGGGGCGGATGACCTGTGCCTCGATCTCGGCCTGGAGGGCCGGGGTGACCCGGCTGGTCGGGGTGTAGGCGCCCATGCCGCCAGTATTAGGCCCGGTGTCGCCTTCGCCGACGCGTTTGTGGTCCTGGCTGGCAGGCAGGCAGACGAAATCTTCACCCGAAACAATGACATGGATGGAGGCTTCTTCGCCGTAGAGGGTTTCTTCAATCACGATCTCACGGCCACTACTGCCGAAGGCATCGCCTTCCAGCATGTCTTTGATCGCCGCGATAGCTGCTTCCTGAGTCTCGGCCATGATGACGCCCTTACCAGCGGCGAGGCCGCTGGCTTTGATCACGATCGGGGCGGGGTGTTTTTCGAGGTAGGCCAGCGCCGGGGCGAGCTCGGTGAAGGTGCCGTAGGCTGCGGTCGGTATCTGGTGGCGGGCAAAAAAGTCCTTACAGAAGGCCTTGCTCGCTTCGAGTTGGGCCCCCGCCTGGTCCGGGCCGTAGGCGGGTATGCCGACGGCCGCCAGGGCATCGACCAGGCCCAGACTGAGCGGTACTTCCGGGCCGACCACGACGAGTCCGATGGCCTGGGTCTGAGCCAGCTCTACCAGGGCCGGAATGTCCTCGACGGAAATAGCGAAGCACTCGACCTCAGCGGCCATGCCACCATTGCCGGGGGCCGCGATGACGCGGCCAGCCAGGGGACTTTGGCGACACTTTTGCACCAGAGCGTGTTCACGGCCGCCGGAGCCGACGACGAGGATATTGAGCTTGGAGGATTCGGACATAAGCGGGCAGTTTCCAGAATCAAGCTTGCAGGTAAAGTTTGTTTTCAAGAAAGAAGGTTGAACTTTCTGCGGATACAGTGATTTTCGAGGGTTTCGCATTTATGGCCGATCTCAATCACACCCGCAACTTTTGTATCATCGCTCACGTCGACCACGGTAAGACGACTCTGTCCGACCGGATTCTGGAAATGACGCGCACGGTGGAAATGCGCGACATGAAGGAGCAGTTGCTCGACTCTATGGATCTGGAACGGGAGCGCGGTATCACGATTAAGAGTCACCCGGTCTCGATGGTCTATCGGGCCCGGGATGGGCAGGACTATGCCTTTAATTTGATCGATACCCCCGGGCACGTGGACTTTTCCTATGAGGTGTCGCGCAGTCTGGCCGCTTGCGAGGGGGCCATGCTCTTGATCGACGCCGCTCAGGGCATCGAGGCGCAGACTGTGGCCAATGCCCACCTGGCACTGGAACAGGGCCTGGAAATCATTCCGGTGATTAACAAAGTGGACCTCCCGAGTGCCGATGTGCCCGCCATCATGGTGCAGCTCGAAGATGTGCTGGCCATCCCCGCCGACGAGGCCGTGCTGACCAGTGGTAAGACCGGTATCGGGATCGAAGACCTTCTCGAAGCCGCCGTGGCGCGCGTGC
Organism: Puniceicoccaceae bacterium; assembly: GCA_007692545.1. Lineage (GTDB taxonomy): Bacteria > Verrucomicrobiota > Verrucomicrobiia > Opitutales > Coraliomargaritaceae > Thalassobacterium. The sequence continues at coordinate 1,266 of REBV01000166.1, read as the reverse complement.
CCAAGCCCCGCTGGGCCGACATCGAGGGGCTGCGGGTGCTCATTTTTGACTGCATTTACGACGCCTACAAGGGTGTGATTTGCTACGTCCGGGTGTTTTCCGGTGAGGTCAAGATGAACGACCAAATCATCACCATGAGTGATGAGCGCAAGATGCAGGTCAAGGAAGTCGGCAAGTTTTCCCCCGCTATGACCAAGCAGCCCATTCTCAAGGCAGGGGATGTCGGCTACATCGTGACGAATCTCCGCGACGTTTCCGATCTCAAGCTGGGCGATACCATCACGCACACAGCCAATCCCTGCAAAGACATGCTGCCCGGCTACAAGGAAGTCAGCCCGATGGTCTTTAGCGGTATTTATCCGATTGATACCAGCGATTACAACAAGCTCAAGGCCAGCATGGGGAAGCTCCGCCTGAATGATGCTGCCTTTGTGTACCAGCCGGAAAATTCGGTCGCGCTGGGTTTTGGTTTTCGTTGCGGCTTTCTCGGCCTGCTGCACATGGAAATTATCCAGGAACGCATCCGCCGCGAGTATGACCTCGACGTGATTTCGACTTACCCGAGCGTGGTTTACCACGTCACCAAGACCGATGGCCAGATGATCGAGGTGCACAACCCCGTCAATCTCCCGGACCCCGCCGAGACCGATTTTATTGAGGAGCCCATGATCAATGTCTCGCTCCATATCCCCAGCGATTCGATCGGCGATGTGCTGGCGCTGGTCTCAGAAAAACGGGGCATCTGTGAGCACACCGAGACGATTGATGGTAGCCGTGTGATGCTGGTCTGCCGCGTCCCGCTGAATGAAATTTTGGTCGATTTTAACGACCGCCTGAAAAGCATCACGCACGGCTACGGCTCGATGGACTACGAGATGGCCGGCTACGAAAAAGCCAAACTCTGTCGGCTCGACATCCGCGTCAATCAGGAACCGGTCGATGCCTTCTCCTCCATCGTACACTTCGACAAAGCCGAAGGCCGTGGGCGGGCGCTATGTAAGCGACTCAAAGAGATCCTGCCCAAGCAGATGTTTAAAATCGCCATCCAGGCCGCCGTCGGCTCAAACGTGGTGGCCCGCGAGACGATCAGCGCCTACCGCAAGGACGTCACCGCCAAGTGTTACGGCGGCGATATCTCCCGTAAGCGCAAGCTGCTCGAGAAGCAGAAGGAAGGGAAGAAGCGGATGAAGCAAATCGGACGGGTCTCCATCCCGCAGGATGCCTTCATCAAGATCCTGAAGTCCTCCGAAGGCGGTTCTTGAGGGG
>REBV01000286.1 GCA_007692545.1 Puniceicoccaceae bacterium | reverse complement strand
GCACAAAAGTATCTTTGAGCCAGCTCTCATCGGTGATTACGTCGGTGGTTTTTTGCCGCCCGATTTTGGCATTATAAAAGTCAGGAAACATGGTCGGGCTGTGGTTGCCCCAAACACAAAGCTCGCTCACTTCCTTTACGGCCACACCGGCCTTTTGGGCGAGTTGTGTCTTGGCCCGGTTTTCGTCCAGGCGGGTCATGGCAAAGAATTGATCGTTTGAAATATCCGGTGCACTCTTCATCGCAATCAGACAGTTGGTGTTGCAGGGGTTGCCCACGACCAGCACACGAACACTCTTTTTCGCATGATCGTTGATGGCTTTGCCCTGCCCCACGAATACCTTGCCGTTGATCCCAAGGAGGTCGGCGCGCTCCATGCCCTGCTTGCGCGGCACGGAACCGACCAGCAGTGCCCAGTCAACATCCTTAAACCCGACGCTCATGTCAGATGTCTGCACGATCTCGGTCAGCAAGGGAAAGGCGCAGTCGTCCAACTCCATGGCCACGCCCTTGAGTGCATTCATACCCGGCTCGATTTCAATCAGGTTGAGCGCGACCGGTTGGTCCGGACCAAACATATGCCCGGATGCGATACGAAAAAGGAGCGCGTAGCCGATGTTACCGGCAGCGCCTGTTACGGCGACTCGTATGGGGGATTTTGATTTCATAGGAAAATATCTTGTTTATTGTATGTTCTTATTTCGTAGCGAGCGGGTCTTGAGCGGGCGTGAGGAAGTGAAGACCCAGTCGCTACGTGAGTTTCTTCTCAGGGTGAGCAATTTACGTTAATGCAGTTTCTCCATGATCAAATCCGTGATCTTCTGGACCATGGCTTCATCAACGTTAGCGGTGGCGGTCGCTCCGGGGACACCACAGCCACAAGCAGAGGGCTGCGGGTGGGTGTTGACCGTCGAGTCAGCGGCATCACATAGCTCGCACTCCTTCAATTCATCGAGACGGTGATCGGGCATGCCCAGTTTCTTACGGAGCACAATTAACTCACGGAGCTTGTCCGGACCATATTGCTTGGGTCCGCCAATTTGCATAGTCACGGTAACCGTATGGCAAAACGCATCGGTGTTTTCCATTTTCCAGTAGGCGTCTTCGACGTCTTTGCCCCAGCAAATGACACCATGGTTTTGCATCAGAATGGATTGGTGCTTCTTGGCCAGCAGGCCAACTTCCCGGGCATTTTCGGGAGTGCCGGGTGTTTGGTAACTGGCAAAACCGATTTCTCCGAGAAAGACTTCCGGCTCAGGAATCAGACAGGATGGCGGTGTCACGCCAGCCACGGCAAATGCGGTGGCATAAACGGGGTGCGCATGCACGCAGGACTTGGCTTTGGGCTCATTCTTCATGATCCCAAGGTGGGTATTGACCTCGGAGGTGCGTGGGCGGGTGCCGGCCACTTGGTTGCCATCGAGATCGACCATACAAATATCGTCGGGCGTCATAAAGCCCTTGGAAATAAGCGTCGGGGTGCACAGGACCAGATTGTCGCCCACGCGCACGGTGATGTTACCGCCATTGCCATCGACGTAGCCCTTGTTCCAGATGCGCTTACCAATATGGCAGATGCGCTCCTTCAGCGCTTGGATCTCGGGCGAATAGAAGAATTTCTCCAGCTCACCGGCCGTCTTGGGGTCGCCTCCCGGCTTCCAGTTGTATTCGGCATCAGGTAACTGAGGGGAATGAATACGAGGGCTGGAACCCCCCGCCGCTGCCGTTTCCGCTGTTGCGGATGCGCCTGGTGTGGTCTTGTGCTTGCGCAAAATGTCTCGCGCCATCGGCGTGAGCTTAGCGTTGGCTGGGACGGTGCCGAGGCACTGGCCCTGCTCGATCATCTTTTCGAGGTCTTTTGCGGTGTAGAGTTTGCTCATAATTTTTAAGTTGTTCGGGTTTTAAATTTGCTGGGAACGGTTGATTTAGCTGGCAAGTGAGCTTGAATGTACTCGGGGCAGCTAAAGCAGCCCGTCTTTGATTTAAGCTGTGGGCGGTTTATACTGATATCGGTCGATGAGTGCTACGCTGATAGCGTCAAGCGGGGTGCGGTAATCAAAGGGTTGCATGGCTTCAGCGCCTTCCACGTAGAGTATGTCGTCCCCCACTCCGGCACCGAGATTGTCGTAAGTGACCAGCGTCCAGGCATCGGAAAGACCGTTGGCGTTCTTTCCGCTCAACTCGTCTATACCCTGCGGCGCGACCACAACAAAGCGACCACCACGGAGACCGGAGTCAGCATGGCTGAGCGTGAGATTGCCGATGACCTTACCAACTTTCATGAAGCGTCGACCAGGCCCATGACCTGGTTGCGAATGGGTGAAGTTTTATCGTGCAGTGTATCCTGCGCCCATGAACCGTCCGTCGACACAAAAACCCGTGTGTGCTGCCCGGCCCCGATGGGATCCAGCGCGGCAAACGGTGCACCCGTGACCCCGCCCAACTCATCGACTGGTGTGCAAAGCACGACCTTCTGAGCTTTCAAGCTGGGGTGGCCGATGCTGATAACAACATGGCCGTCTACGCGAGCGAGGATCATAGTTGCGGGATACGAGATGCGAGTTGCGAGATGCGAGTTGCGGGCGCTAGAAGAGATTCAGGCTATCGACCAGGGTGCAGCGGCGGAAGCGGGTGAAAGTGCGGGGGGTGGTGATACCCTCGCCCGTGGTGGTAGCGATCGAGAAGCTGATGTAGCCTTCGCCACCCATACCGAGCCCTGCTGTGCAGGGACCGTTTTTGACGAAGATCGTCGTATCCATCGCCTGCGCCATCCGGGTCATGTTGGAGACGTTCATGGTATGGACCATGGCCGAGTGCTTGTAATTGTGCTCGGAGTCTTTGGCCATGCGAACCGCTTCAGCAAAAGAGTTGGAGCGCACGATCGGCAGGAGCGGCATCATCTGTTCTTCGATAACGAAGAGGTCATCCGCATCTGTCTCGGCGATGAGCATCTCCACTTTGGGGTCGATGTTCAGACCGGCAATCTTCGCCAGTACGGCGGCATCTGCACCGACAAATTTTCGGTTGAGCACGGCGTGGGAACAACCGCCACCACCGTCTTTAATATCAAAGACCTCTTTCTTGATGGCCTCCGTCTGCTGGCGGGTTAAGATGACAGCACCCTGGCGCTTGAAGGCATCCACCGATTTCTGGTAGGAATTGCCCACGGCGAAGATCTGCTTTTCACCGATGCAGAGCAGATTATTATCAAAGCCGCCGCCGAAGATGATATCGCGCGCCACCTTGTCAAAATCAAGCGCCGCGCAGTCGTCGATCACAACCGGCGGATTACCGGGACCAGCGCAGAGCGCCCGCTTCCCCGTCTTCATCGCCGCATCGACGACCGCTGGTCCACCCGTGATGCAGAGCAGGTTAACATCGTCCGAGGCGCACAGCTCATTAAAGGACTCAATCGAGGGCTTTTCAACTGTGCAAATCAAGTTGGTGATCCCAAGCTCAGCCCGGATCGCCTCATTGAATTCGTGGATCGCGCTGGCCGCGCAGGCCGCGCCGCCAGGGTGTGGGTTGAAGACCACAGCATTCCCCGCAGCGACAATATTGACCACGTTACCGGAGAGCGTCGGCACCGAGTGCGTCACCGGAGTGATGCAGCCGACGACACCCCAAGGGGCCGAATCATCCATGGTGATGCCCGCATCGCCGCTCATACCATAGGGCGTCAGATACTCGGTGCCGAGAACGTTCTTAATCCCGTGCAACTTCGCGATCTTGTGGTCGAGACGACCGATCTTCGTCTCTTCAAACTCCATCTTACCCCAACGCTCGGCATTGGCAGCACACATTGTTTTAACGATCTCGACCACTTTAGCCCGTCCTGCCCAGCCCTTTTTCGAGAGCTGTTCAAAACCACTGCGGGCCGCTTTGGCAGCCGAAGCGGCGTCGTCAAACACACCGTGCCGGTCAGTCTTGGATAGAATAGTCGGGCTACCGCCAGCAGCTCCCGTAGCACGCAGCTGATTCAGCACTTCGGTCACAACATCGCGGATCGCGGATTCGTTTAATTGACTCATGTAAATTTCCTTCCAGGGTTTTAGCTATTCTTAGCTTCGTAGGTCTTTTTACCATCGATACTTACCGTATCAATCAGGCCAATGATCGCCGCATCGACGGGGAGCTGCTTCAAGCCCTCGGCCTGGCGAGCGGAGCTGCCTTGCGAAAACATGACCAGCTCACCCTCACCTGCGCCCATTGTGTCCACGGCCACGATGGTATTGCTACCCGGTTTGAAACGGGTGGGATCTTCCGGATCGATCAACATGGGCCGGACCATGAGGAGCTTTCGCCCCCGCATGCTCACGTCCTTTTTCGTCGAAACGACGGATCCTATGACTTTTCCGAGGTACATCGGAGTTTATTTAGCGGCACGCTTGGGAGCGGACTTAAGGGCAGGAACCACTGTTTCCACATCCTCATGTGGGCGAGCGATAACGTGTGCGCTGACGACTTCGCCATAGCGGCCAGCCGCTTCAGCGCCTGCCTCGATGGCGGCGTTTACCGCAGCGACATCGCCGGTCACGATTGCACTGACCAGTGCACTGCCGACGCCCTTCATCGGGCCAGCGAGTTCGACGTTAGCCGACTTGAGCATTGCGTCTGTGCCTTGAACGAGGCCGATGAGTCCTTTAGTTTCGAGAATTCCGATTGCTTGTTTTGCCATGATATTTTGTTGGTTGAATGGTTGTTATGAGAGTGTTTTTGAGATTCGTGAGATGCGGGATACGAGTTTCGTGATGTGGGATGGAACCGCGTGAGGTGTAGCCTTTTACGTGGCGAGATCTAATTATTAACGCGGCGGAAGACTTCGCGGGCGATGACGAGCTCTTCATTGGCGGGGATGACGATAACTTTTATTTTTGAATCGGCGGTGCTAATAATGCCCTCGGCTCCGCGGATGGCCTGGGCATTTGCGCTGGGGTCAATTTGCACCCCGAGCCCTTCGAGTCCGGCGCAGACAGCTGCACGGAGTTCGGCGTCGTTCTCACCAATGCCCGCGGTGAAGGTGATTGCTTCGGCACCGCCCATTTTGAAGAAGAAAGAACCCGCCCAATGGCGAATACTGTCAATCAGCACATCTGTGGCCAGCGCTGCGGCGGCGTTGCCTGCTTCGGCCGCGGCCTGGATGTCGCGGGCGTCGTTACTCACACCGGACAGGCCGAGTAGACCACTTTCTTTGTTGAGTTGACGCTCGGCCTCATCGAGTGAAAGGCCCAGCATTTTGCAAACGTACGGGATGGCCATCGAATCCAGGTCGCCCACACGGTTGTTTTGCGGCAGACCACTCTGAGGACTGAAGCCCATACTCGTGCCAATAGCGACACCGTTTCGAATGCCGGTAACTGAACTACTGCCCCCGAGGTGACAAGAGAGGACACGCAACGGTGCACCGCTGTAGTCTCCCGGCCCATCGACGTAGAGGCGACGGACGCGGTCAACGATAGCTGTATGCCCCAGGATCTCGGCCGAGCGCTCAGCCACAAATTTGTGACTGGCCCCATGGAATCCGTAGCGGCGTATGCCAAGCGCGCGCCATGACTGCGGAATGGCGTAATTGTAAGCGGCCGGTTCCATCCACTGATAGAAGGCGGTTTCAAAGAGCGCGATCCGTCGAACGGAAGGCAGCTTTTCCGCAAAACAGCGAATCCCCTCGGCGTACGCCGGATTGTGGGCCGGAGCGACTTCCTTGAAACCTTCCAGCGCTTGCATGACCCGCTCATCCGCGTCCACGCAACCGCTCAGGTCTTTACCCAGGACGGTCTTAAAACCAACCGCTCCGATATCTTCCCCGGACTCCAGATGCCCTTCTCCGACCAGGCTTTCCAGCATGGATTCGATGCAACTGGTGTAGTCAGTCACACGCTCGAACCCGCCGCTGGCAAGCTGCGCAGCCACACCCTCGCCCATATCGAAAAGTCGATATTTAAACGAGGTCGAGCCGAGGTTGGCAATGAGGATTTTCATGCGGGGCAATCGAAGATTTCAGTTCTTTAGTTTTTAGTTGACCGGCTTTCAGCTTACTAAGAATAGATTAGCTGAGAACTGTCGAACTGCGTAAGCGGTGCTTACCCGATCCAGCTACCGAGTTTGCTCAGGTCGTCGTGCGGACGTGGGATCACTTGCACAGCGACCACTTCACCAACCGCGCCTGCGGCGTCGGCACCTGCTTCGACCGCAGCTTTCACCGCAGCGACATCGCCTGTAAAAAAAGCGGTGACCAGGCCACTGCCAATTTTTTCAAAGCCGGTCATTGTGACATCGGCGGATTTAAGTGCGGCATCAGATGCTTCCATGAGGCTGACGAGCCCCTTGCATTCGATCATTCCTATTGCTTGTTTTGCCATAATATTTTTTTTTCCTTAAAGTTATAGGGTTATGCTCCGAAATGCTTCAGCAAGTCATCGTGCGGACGCGCGATGACGTGGGAAGCGACGAGTTCGCCGACGCGGTTGGCCGCTTCGGCACCTGCTTCAACAGCAGCTTTTACACTGCCGACATCGCCTTTGACCAGGACGGTCAAAAAACCGCCGCCAATGGAGATTTGCTTAACGAGGCTGACCGAAGCCGCCTTGGCCATGGCATCACTGGCTTCAATGGAGCCGGTGAGACCTTTTGTTTCTACTAATCCGATGGATTCACTCATGATTTTTGTGGGTTGATTTGATGATTGATTTCGAGATACGGGTTACGGGATATGAGATACGGGATGCGGGATACGGGATACGGGTTACGGGATATGA
>REBV01000232.1 GCA_007692545.1 Puniceicoccaceae bacterium | reverse complement strand
GGTTGAAACCACCGCGGCCACCGCCACCACCGCCGCCGCCGTAGCCGCCGCGACCACCGCCGCCACCGCCACCGCCTTGGGGGCGTTCTTCGCGGGGACGTGCTTCGTTAATCGTCAATGCCCGGCCGAGGAATTCCACGCCGTTCAAGCCTTCAACAGCTGCGTTCATTTCTTCAGGCGTTCCCATCGAGACGAAAGCGAAGCCGCGGGGGCGGCCGGACTCACGGTCTTTGACGATGAAAACGTCGCTCACGGTACCGTGGGCTTCGAAAAGCTCACGAATATCACTATCAGTCGCATCGTAGGACAGATTGCCTACATACATCTTTGTATTCATTATTTATCTTTATTTGGGCTATCCCACCTGCTTCTTTGCTTTGAGTTCCGCTTGAGTGCGGCTTCACCTGACTGAATACTTTGACTGGATCCAACTGATGCTACCCATGCTCTGAATTTTAACATGTGTTATAGTCAGTGAAGCTTATCGACAGTTTTTAAGGCGATAGCAAGCCGATTCATCCGCGCTAATCATGATGGTATTTCGAGCCGGTTTGGATGGAAACTGCCCGATAGAGCTGCTCGCACAGTAGCATGCGGGCAATTTCGTGGGTAAAGGTGAGCGGCGAGAGCGACCAAAGCACATCCGCCCGCGCTTTCACTACGTCACTCAAGCCGTAGGCACCCCCCACGATGAAGCAAGCAGGGCGGCCCTGCAGTGCGTAGAGCGAATCGGCCAACTGCCTGGAACCACAGGTCGCGCCCTCCTCTCCCAAGGCATAGATGCGGGACTCTCCCCGCTTGGCCAGCACTTCCAGGATACGCTGCCCCTCGCTCTCCACGTCGCTGTCCTTCAACTCAATGCACTCGAAATGCCCCTGCCGGTTGAGGCGCTGGCCAAAATCCGCACACAAGGCACCCAACGAGCGGTTCTTCATTTTACCAACAGCGATGATCGTGAAACGGAACATTTCTTAATTCTTAATTCTCATTTCAACCAAGACTGGTCGGTGGTCACTGACATAGCTGCGCAGAACACGGGCCGAGTGCACGACATAGCTTGGAGGCACAAAAATGAAATCCAGGCCGTGTACTGGCAGGGGCGATGGAAAGGTCCCCGAGCCGCGCCCGGTCGGGTGCAACTGATAGTCACACTGCTCTTGCAGGTATTTGAATAGGTGGCGCACCGCATCGGTCGGCTTGCCCGAGCGACTGTTGAAGTCGCCACAGACAATGGGAGAGAGGTGGGGGGTGCCTTCAGAAGTGTAGTGCTTGTTATCGAGAAACTGAATCAAGTGCTCGATTTGCTCGATGCGGCGCAGCCGCGAGCGGTAGTCGAGGTGCACATTGACTACCGGCAAAATGCCCTGAGCGGTTTCTAACTCGGCGCAGACGAAGCCTTTCTCGCCCAGCGAGGCCTGGCCGAAGGCCTCGTGCTCAGCATGCAAAATGGGGAATCGGGTCAAGAGCCCGTTGCCATAAGCCAGCGGCAGTTTACCCCCACGCCGATTGTGCACCCCGAGGTAGGCATGCGCGTAGCCCGCTGCCTGCTGCAAAAAGTCCAGCAGGTGAATACGCCGGTTCCAGTGGGAATCTTCGTCGACTTCCTGCAGAGCGACGATGTGCGCATCGACCTTTTTGAGCAGCCGGGCGACCCGGTGCAAGCCACGCTCAATCCCCTTCTGCGAATGAAAGCCCTGGTAGGGAGACAGCCCCCGGCCATGCGCAATATTCAGCGTCAGCACACGTAGTGTTCGCGGCCCAATCATGGAATTCAGGACTGGTTCGCGTCTTGGATCGACTTCGCGTAGAGCGATACTGCTTTGAACAAACTGTCGGCGAAAGATGCAATGGTGACCAGAATCAACTGCAAGTCCATATCGCTCAGCGTGATGATGTCTCCCTCCTTGAACACCTTGCGCAGATCGACCAGTTTACCCTGCTGTTTGCCTGTCTCCGACTGACGCCCCAGGATCTTGACCGCTTTTAGCTCCAGCACCAGCTCCGCATTCTCGTCGACTTGAGCCTCTTTAACCTGGCCACCTTGCTGCAGTAGAATCTGCATAATGAATCCGAGCGAGATAATCGAATCTTCCAGCTCACACATGATACCATAATCTTGCTCCAATTTATTAAACTTCACATCCAGAGCCGCTGGCACAAAAGCCTTTTGCGACACCTGAGCCGCCTGCTGTGCCTCCGGGCTGACTTGTGCATTCGCTTTCGTCGCTTTGACCAATGCCAAAAAGAAATGCGCGTTATTCATCCCCGTCACGGCCAGATTCATGCAATCGCCCACCACCTGACGCACCAGCAGATCGCGGGCGTAGGCCTGCATTTGCTCAAAATTCTGATGATGGGGCGCGGCTGGCATGACCCGGGGCGCGTTGACCCGCTCATTGTAAGCCGACTCCTGCACACCGTCGCGCGCTGCCAGATTGAAGGCGAGCATATCAAAATGGCGCTGCAAGCCGGCCATGAACTGCTGCGCGATCTGTTGTAAATTGACCTGTTGAGGCTGACCGCTATTTGATGGTGAGTTTTCTGCCATAGGACTCCAAGGAAATGATTATTTCACACCGGCACAATACTGGAATTAAGCTTCTTGACGAGGGGCGAGGTAATTAAAAGTGCGGTGTAGAATTTCACCCCATACTTTTAATCGCAACCCGGCTTGCAGGCAGCTCAATCGGAACCACGCAAACTTTGCAAGAGTGCTTCGGTCGATTGCTGTATGCCCAAGCGACAAAGCCGACTCACTGGGTACACGTCTTGAGCAGCCAGGTAGGCTGCCAAGGCTCCGGCATGATGGCCCTCCAGTGACTGCCGCTCAGCACGATTAACCAGCAAAACAAAATCAGCCACCTGTGGTGCGAGCTCAGCTCGGGCCCGGTTGAGCGGGCCGTCGTCCGAATCGATCCTGGCCGCCTCAACCAGTAACTCCCAAGCGGCGTAGACCTCGCCTTGCTTGACCAGCTCATCGCTCTGACTCAGCAGTAAATCAATGCGGGCCACCCGCTCGACCACTTCCATCAGGCGGGGCCGGCGCGCCATATCGTCAGCCAGCGCAAATCCAAGATCCATCCGGCGCTCATAGAGCCCACGCCAGTCTGTCCGTCCATACAAATCGTCAAAGATCTGCACTCCCTGCGAGCCAGCCGTGGCCAGTCGGGAAGTTTCCTGTTGAAATTCGCGAATGGCGGGATTGGACGGCCAGATCTCCATCGCAGTCTGCAATTCCGAACGGGCTTTGTCGATGTCACCCAGATTCCGATATTGCGAGGCGGCAAAGACCGCCATATCGCTGGCACTTTTGGCCGTTTCGACGGAGGAGAGCACACGGTTTCCGGGAAAGTCTTCAGCCAATTTTGAAATCTTCGATACCATCTCCACCACCCCGTCATAGTCTTTCGCCTCGGCCAGCTCACCGGCCTCAATTAGGCTGCGATAGAGATCCAGTAACTGGCGGCGGGAGTCTGCGGGGATTCTATTCAGCTCGGTCAAATACTCCCCAAGAAAAAAGACTTCCTGCAAGCGCTCCAGCGCAATCAACATGCGCCCCTCATCCAGGGCCGTATTCACGGCATCGACTCCTTTATTCACATCGTTGATCGCCTCGCGGGCGATAAATGTCATACTATCGACTGTGAAGGACAAATCACTACCCGGGAGAAACTCCTCGAGTTGCTGCCGCCCTACTTCCAGCGATTGATGCGAGCCCTTAAATATTGATTGGTAAAACCCGGCCAACACCAGTGCATGCTCGAAACGGCGCTGCATCAGGAAACTGACGATTTGGCTCTGGAACTGAAGCTTTGCCTGCAGCCCGGTCATGCTCGACTGAGCTTCCAGCGCCAGGATCCTCGCCTCCGTTTCCGCCAGATCGAGCATCCGAAAGGCGGCCTCACTCGTCAGCGATTCATCCTCGCCCCGATTGGCCCGGCCCTCATCACCACGGGCCTGAGTGGTTTCCCGCTGACGTTGCGCACGAACATTGCTTAGCGTCAGCGCTCGGTTGGCCACCACCTCCTGTTGGTACCTTCGAATATCCTCCAGCTCACGCTGCGACATCCGTGTGCCCCGGCTTTCCCGGCGAATGCGCCATGCGTTGAATACCTGATTGGCCACGATGGTGCTATTCCCGCCATCGAGATTAAATTGAGAGGCCCGAAAGAGCAGCTGCCAGGTGTCCAAAACGGCATCGTCGCTATTGTCATTGGACACGGACAAGCGCTCAATAATCTCCGCCATGAGTTCGGCGTAGCGGGTCTCATCCTCCGACGGCGAGGTCAGCAAGTAGCGCTCCAAACGGGCGCGGAAAACACGCTGTTCGGCCAAGTTGAAGTTCTTACCCTTCCACTCGAAACTCCCTTGTTCGAAATCCATCGAGTCGCTGTTCGGGTTAAACACCCGGTTGGACATCTCGAGGAAGGAGTTGCTTTCAAAAAAGCCGCCCCCCGGTGCCGAAGCATTCGCCTGAGCCGGCTGGGGATTACTAACCGCTGAATTCGGGCTGACGGGAAATCCTCCCTGGGCCTGGATTTGGGCCACGGGTAAAACCAGCAGGAGCGAACCAAGGCTAAAACTTGCGCAGTGCTTCCACATAAATGAGTCCTCCTTCTTCAATAATCACTTCCATCGTATAGCGCTGGCCGACATGCAAATTTTGGCCCACGCTCTCGGGCACGAATACGGGTAAGCGCGAGTTACTGCCCTCGACAGAGACCGCGACGACACGTCCCAAGCCTCGTTCCCACTTCAACTGCTCGTTGATCTGGGCCCGTACTAAATAGCGGTTGCCCAGGAAATCACCCGGCTTCTGTAAATAGTTTTGGACTGGCAAGGCTTCGAGATTCGAACGCCCGTCCCCACTACACGCTGCAAAAAATGTGAACGAAGCCAGGATCAGGACCGGATAAACCAAGCTCTTCCAGAACATGGATCGCGCACGAGCCCGTTGAGGCAGCGCTTTGGAGTCGGAGAATTTAAAAAGCATAAGAAAAAGTTGCGACGCCAAGTAGTGACAGCGTATGGGAGAGTTAGCTCCAGCGCTTCTGCTGGCAACCCCAAAAGACCATGGCCGCACCAAACAATAAATGTAGGCAAAGGACCGCAAGGGCAAGCTCGGGCGTCGGAATCCATGCATCCGAATCGACCCGATAGGCATCGTACAGCCGCGTTTCGCGCATCGATCCAAAATAGCCACCCCAACCCCAATAGGCATTAATAAAGGGCCGACAGACCCAAACCAGCACATCCGGTAGCGCCAGGACGATGCCGGAAAGCGGCAACTGGAAGCCGACCAAATAGATCGATAGCAGCGAGGCCTTATCCGCCGAATTGAAAATCGCCGAAAACCCGAGACAAATCGCCGTCATCGAAACACAACACAGCACCAGCACACTGGCCTGCGGCAGGAAGGCTCCGGGAAACTCGCAGATCGATTTCACGAAGAAAGTCATCCACACACCCTGCACCACCGCAATGGCGCAGGCAAAGATAAGCTTGCTGAATGCATAGGCCGGAGCGCTCAGCCCGGCAAAGCGCTCCTTCTCAAAAATCTGCCGCTCGCCCGCGATCTCGCGCGCGCCGTTGTTACTCCCCATCAGCGTCAGCAGGATGACTTGAAATAGAATCAGCCCGGTCACCAGGGAAGCCATCTCCAGTGCGTCCACCCGATAGCGCAGGTTCGCCTCCAGCTGGTCAATCAACCCGCTCGTCCCGCCCATCGCCATACCGCGCAGCTGCGGGATACCGTTCCAGGCAAAAATCGTCACCAGCAGGGGAAAGCCCAGCGTGATACCCAGCGTCAACAGCCAATAGCCGCGATCACGCTTAAAAAGGACCGTGCGCCGCTTCAAGAGCGTCCAAGTCTGCGAGATCGGTGATGGCGGCGGCGGGGCCCACCACTGCCGGCACGGACTCCATCGGCACACCGGCTCCGGCTGCCTCCCGGCGCTCACGCCAATAATCGATCGGATGCTCATTCAAACGATCATAGAGGTGGAGGGCATCCGGGATGCCGAAGTAGGCATTCATCGCATCCAGCGAGCCCTGAAAGACCACCACGCCCTCATAGACCACCGTGATCCAGTCGAACACATCAAGCTTAGCCAGATTGTGAATGATGCAAATAAAGGTCTTTTCACGCTCGTCGCGCAGACGCCGAAGCACCGCCAGAATCTGATCTTCCGAGCGGGGATCGAGACCACTGGTCACCTCGTCGCAGACCATACACTGCGGATCGCCCACCAGTTCGAGGCCCAGGCCGAGGCGCCGCAGCTGCCCGCCGCTCAGGTCCGAGACTCGCTTGTCGGTATGCTCGGCCAGACCGATACGGTCCAGGATCTCCCCCAGCCTGACTTCTTTTGTGGCCGACTCCCGCACGCAGAGATCGAGCGCATAGCGGAGTGCTTCCTCCACCGTGAGCCGCTCATGCGCAATGCTGAATTGCGGCGCAAACGAGAGCTTGCCCTGCAAGTCCGCACTTTTCTTGACCGGCTGATCGGCATAGCTGATCGTGCCCTCGCTATCCAGGATACCCAGCATCGCCTTGACCAATGTGGTCTTACCACAGCCCGAAGGCCCGATCACCGCGTTCAAAGCTTTCGGCATAAATCGCGCCGTGGCCCCATCCAAAATACGGGTTCCGGAGGGTTGTATGACGACAGAAAGATCCTTACAAGCTAGCATTATTTCGACAATTTACCTTGGGTGCATAACAAATATTTTCCGTTTCGCGTCATGCGGCGTTTCTTTTGTCCCAG
>REBV01000121.1 GCA_007692545.1 Puniceicoccaceae bacterium | reverse complement strand
TAAATCAAAACTACTTGCTCTCGGCTCCTTGTGTGCCCTCCTCAGCCCAGGCTTTCTGAGTGCTGCGATTGTTCCACTCGACTTCAGTAACTTTGTCGCTGTCAGTGGTGCCAGCACCACCTTCTCGAACGCAGGTGATCAATGGATCTCCAGCAATGTGCGGGGCGACAATAGCGTCGACGCCGTCTTCACCATTACAGCCACCGATAACGGTTCCGGAAACCCTTTGACAGCCAGCCAAGTCGCGTTTGTCGATGAATCAGCAAGAGGCAACAACATGCGCGTCCGGGTCGGCGGCGGCGGGAACGAGGTAACGAACGCGCAGGTGTTTATCACCGTCTCTTTCTGGGATGCGGGAACTTTTGGAACAGCAAATGCAAATCCTTTCTCCTGGGCTGTGGGCGATGAGTTGATCACTCAGATTAGCGACATCGATAGCGATGTTCCCTCTGATCGTTCTGATTTCGGTGGAGTTCACATGGCCGACTACAAAGAGCGCTATACTTCTGATGCAATTGCCCCGGGATCCAGCCTTCTTGTCTTTGATGATTCCACTATCTCCGATTACGGCATTGCCGTCATGGACCAGCCCTGGGGCCCACAAGATAACGTAACTGATACTTCAGCTTCAGCTCAGTCTCCAGTCACCGCCGCTTTCGTTAGTGATGCCGCTAGTGAAATCCGCATTGTAGTCGGTCAGCTTTCAAATGGCGATACTGGCAACCGTCATATCGACGTCGACATGACCCCTGACTTCGAGATCATTCCTGAAGTATCTTCTTACGGCCTGATTTTAGGCTTAATTGGACTTGGATTCGTCGGTGTCCGTCGCCGCAGAAGCTAAGCCATTCAGCCAGGACTCAATTGACAAATCCCCGGAAACGGGGTTTTTTTTGTGCGCAGGAACCAGGGAATACCGCTACCGCAGGCAGACGCGAGCAAAGGGAGAAAGTCATGATCCAAGGGGTTCCATATTTTTTTTAAAAAAACCTTGACCTGACTTTCTCAGTCATTTGGATGGTCGTAACGAAAAATTACGCTTACAACTCAACGAACTAATCTAACTCAGTCTAAACTTAAAAATTATGTACCATAAATCAAAACTACTTGCTCTCGGCTCCTTGTGTGCCCTCCTCAGCCCAGGCTTTCTGAGTGCTGCGATTGTTCCACTCGACTTCAGTAACTTTGTCGCTGTCAGTGGTGCCAGCACCACCTTCTCGAACGCAGGTGATCAATGGATCTCCAGCAATGTGCGGGGCGACAATAGCGTCGACGCCGTCTTCACCATTACAGCCACCGATAACGGTTCCGGAAACCCTTTGACAGCCAGCCAAGTCGCGTTTGTCGATGAATCAGCAAGAGGCAACAACATGCGCGTCCGGGTCGGCGGCGGCGGGAACGAGGTAACGAACGCGCAGGTGTTTATCACCGTCTCTTTCTGGGATGCGGGAACTTTTGGAACAGCAAATGCAAATCCTTTCTCCTGGGCTGTGGGCGATGAGTTGATCACTCAGATTAGCGACATCGATAGCGATGTTCCCTCTGATCGTTCTGATTTCGGTGGAGTTCACATGGCCGACTACAAAGAGCGCTATACTTCTGATGCAATTGCCCCGGGATCCAGCCTTCTTGTCTTTGATGATTCCACTATCTCCGATTACGGCATTGCCGTCATGGACCAGCCCTGGGGCCCACAAGATAACGTAACTGATACTTCAGCTTCAGCTCAGTCTCCAGTCACCGCCGCTTTCGTTAGTGATGCCGCTAGTGAAATCCGCATTGTAGTCGGTCAGCTTTCAAATGGCGATACTGGCAACCGTCATATCGACGTCGACATGACCCCTGACTTCGAGATCATTCCTGAAGTATCTTCTTACGGCCTGATTTTAGGCTTAATTGGTCTTGGATTCGTCGGTGTTCGTCGCCGCAGAAGCTAAGCCACTTAGTCGAAACTCAAATGACAAACCCCCGGAAACGGGGGTTTTTTTGTGGGTGAAATCAACTGTTTTTACCCTGCAATTTTAATTGCACGCAATTCGGCCGACTAGGCGACCGGATGGAAGAAATTTCTCACCTGCGCGGCTGCGTAGTCACGATTCAGGTGAGCAATCATATCCAGCGAGATACTTTTTGGACAAGCTGCTTCACACTCCCCGATGTTTGTGCAACCACCAAAGCCCTCCCCATCCATCGTTGTGACCATAGCTAATGTCCGGCGATGCTTTTCAGGCTTGCCTTGCGGCAGACTATTCATGTGCGAAACTTTCGCCCCGGTGAATAGCATCGCCGACGCGTTTGGACAAGCGGCTACACACGCTCCACAGCCAATGCAGGCCGCTGCGTCCATGGCGTAGTCGGCCACTTCTTTGGCGATGGGCATGGCATTGGCATCAACTGCGCTGCCTGCCCGCGCCGTAATAAAACCGCCGGCCTGGATAATTCTGTCGAGCGGCGTACGGTCCACCACCAGGTCTTTCATCACCGGAAACGGCTTCGCCCGCCAGGGCTCAATCGTGATTGTTTGCCCGTCATGAAAGTGCCGCATATGCAACTGGCAAGCAGTCGTCCCCCGTTCCGGACCATGCGGAATGCCATTGATCGTCATCGAACAGGCACCACAGATACCTTCGCGGCAATCGTGGTCAAAGGCGATCGGCTCCTGCCCTTTTTCGACGAGTTGCTCTGAGAGTATATCAAGCATCTCCAGGAAGGAGGAATCTTCCGAGACAGCTTCAAGCTGGTAGTTTTCAAATTTACCAGTGCTGTTAGCGCTCTTCTGACGCCAAACTTTAAGAGTGAGATTCATTGTCTTATCCATCGGTATGTACTGGTTGACTTATTTGTAGCTGCGGGTCGCTAATTTCACGTTTTCGTAGATCAGGGGCTCTTTGTGCAGCTTCGGTTCCACATCGTCGCCGATATACTCCCAAACTCCGACAAAGGTATAATTCTCATCGTCGCGCAGGGCTTCGCCCTCGTCGGTTTGGTGTTCGACGCGGAAATGCCCGCCGCAGGATTCCTCCCGCATCAGTGCATCGCGGCACATCAACTCGCCGAATTCGATAAAATCAGCCACCCGGCCAGCCCGCTCAAGCTCGGGATTAATCCCGTCCGCATCGCCGACAAGACGCAGATTGGTCCAAAATTCCTTCCGCAGCGCCTGCACCTCCTTGATCGCCTTTTCGAGGCCTTCTTTGGAGCGGGCCATACCGCAATACTCCCAGATAATGTGCCCGAGGCGCTTATGGAAGGATCGGGGAGTTTCGGTGCCATTGATCGAGAGCAATTGGTCGATCCGCGAATTCACCTCAGCCTCGACTTCTGCGAAGGCCGGATGCTCGGTGCTGACCTGGCCAGCCGCTGCCACGCCCTGCTCTCCCAGATAGTTGCCCACGGTGTAGGGCAATACGAAATAACCGTCAGCCAAGCCCTGCATCAGCGCAGACGCTCCCAGGCGGTTGGCCCCGTGATCAGAGAAATTCGCCTCGCCGCCCACGAACAGACCGGGGACCGTCGACTCCAGATTATAATCGACCCACAGCCCGCCCATGGTGTAGTGAACCGCCGGAAAAATCATCATTGGCGTCTCGTAAGGATTATCTCCGGTGATGCACTGATACATCTCGAAGAGATTACCGTAGCGCTCCTCAATCGTCTTTTGACCGTCGCGCTTGATCGCGTCCCGGAAGTCGAGAAAGACGCCCAAGCCAGTCGTTGCCACGCCGCGCCCCTCGTCGCAGGCTTCCTTGGCCGCCCGCGAAGAAATATCGCGCGGGGCCAGATTTCCAAAACTCGGATACTTGCGCTCCAAAAAGTAATCGCGCTCCGCTTCAGGTACCTTATTGGGGTCCAGCTGACCCTCGCGGATCTTTTTTGCAGTTTCCTTATCCTTCGGTGCCCAGACCCGGCCGTCGTTACGCAAAGACTCGGACATCAAGGTCAACTTGGACTGCTGGTCGCCGTGCACCGGGATGCAGGTCGGGTGGATCTGCGTGTAGCAGGGATTGGCAAAACCGGCCCCTCGCTTGTGCGCACGATAGGCCGCCGTCACATTACAACCCTGCGCGTTGGTCGATAGAAAGAAAACATTGCCATAGCCACCCGTCGCCAGGACCACACAGTCCCCTGCGTGGCGGGAGACTTCGCCTGTGACCATATTACGAACGATGATGCCCTTGGCATGGCCGTCCACTTTGACCAGGTCGAGCATCTCGTGGCGATTATACATTTTCACCTTGCCCAAGCCGATCTGCTTGCTCAGGGCAGCATAAGCCCCCAGAAGAAGTTGTTGCCCGGTCTGGCCGCGCGCATAAAAGGTCCGCGAGACCTGAGCACCGCCAAAGGAACGGTTGGCCAGTAGGCCGCCGTATTCACGGGCAAAGGGCACACCATTGGCGACGCACTGATCGATTATGTCTGCGGAAACCTCAGCCAGACGGTAAACATTGGCCTCACGAGCCCGGTAATCGCCACCTTTGACTGTATCATAAAATAGTCGCTGGACGCTGTCACCATCGTTCTGATAGTTCTTCGCCGCATTGATGCCGCCCTGTGCCGCGATGCTATGGGCGCGGCGCGGACTGTCCTGATAGCAAAAACAGGAAACATTATAGCCCTGCTCCGCCAAACTGGCTGCCGCCGCACCTCCAGCCAAACCGGAGCCGACTACAATGACATGATACTTGCGGCGATTGGCCGGGTTAACCAACTTCATATTGAACTTGTGGCTCGACCACTTCTGCGCGAGCGGCCCCGCTGGTATTTTAGGATCTAAATTCATAATTAATCGCCCTTATTCTTGAATTGTCTGTGACAGTGAGACCGCCTCACCACTTAAGCCACCGCTCGGATCTTGCTTTAAAACACCACCCATGACCGCCACCGGAATAATGGCAAAACCGAGAAAGACCACCCAGCCATAAACCAGCGCAAGCTTATCCAGCCGTTTTCGCCAAAGCGAGTTCCGCAGCCCCACACTCTGAAACATGCTGCTCACCCCATGCGTCAGGTGCATACAGAGCAGACCCGTCGCCAGGATGTAAAAAGCCGATACCCACCAAACTTGAAAGCCGGCGACCATCATATCGTTCACATTAAAGGTCATGACGATCTCCCCGTTGTCGAAGACTGCTTCGCCATTTTTGACCAACGGCACCTGCATCGGCTCCAGTACACCGGGCTTTTCATACTGCATGGTCGGCACAGTCCGCGTTGTAAAGTGGGCGATGTGAAAAATGATAAAGGCCAGCAGGATCACTCCGCTCATACGCATCGTGCGGGAGGAATACGTCGCCTGCACCACCCGATTATCCGCATAGCCCTCTGGTCGGGCCCGACGGTTATCCAAAGTCAGCGTGACCGCAGCCCAAATGTGAACACCCACACTGGCCAGCAAAAATAGGCGAATCACCCAAAGTGCAGCCGTCGGCAACTCATCGTGCAACTGGTATGCATACGCATTAATCGCTGCGGGCCCCATAAAAATCTGCAGATTGCCGAGCATGTGCCCCATGACAAAACCCACAAGAACAAGGCCAGTAAGCGCCATCAGAATTTTTCGACCGATAGTCGATTTAAGGAATTTACAGAGTGCACACATAAGTCAGGGAACTATTAAAGAAAAATTCAGTATTAGCAAAAATTGAGTCTTTTCAAACTTTGAGCTGGATGCAACCAATCTATTAGCCACAGATATGACTCCAATTAGAGACTGTTATCCAAATTTCTTTCTGGCAATCCGGGGAAAATGTTTGCCATGCCCAAGTCGCCGGCAATTGAATGCGAGCCCGACAGGGGCTGAAAAACAGCCAACCTGAAATAGCACCTCTTTATTGGATCCATGAAATACATTTTTGTCACCGGCGGCGTCGTCTCTTCTCTAGGCAAAGGCCTCACCTCAGCTGCGCTCGGGGCTCTGCTCGAACAACGCGGCCTCAAAGTGCGCCTGCAAAAGTTCGACCCCTACCTGAATGTAGACCCCGGCACCATGAGTCCTTTTCAACATGGAGAAGTCTACGTCCTCAATGATGGCGCAGAGACCGACCTCGACCTCGGCCACTACGAGCGCTTTACCAGCGGCGAATTGACCCGACTGAATAACCTGACTTCCGGGCAAGTCTACGAGACTGTCCTGACCAAAGAGCGCCGCGGCGACTACCTCGGTGCTACGGTACAAGTGATCCCCCATGTGACCAACGTCATCAAAGAACGCATCTACGCCGGCGGCGGCGAGGATGTCGATGTGCTGATCACCGAACTGGGCGGAACCATCGGCGACATTGAAGGCCTGCCTTTCCTGGAGGCGATGCGCCAATTCGCACTGGAAGTCGAACGCGAGGACGTCCTCTTTCTACACTGCACCCTCCTGCCCTACCTGAAGGCTGCCGGTGAGCTCAAAACCAAGCCCAGCCAGCAGTCTGTCGCGAAACTACGGGAAATCGGCATCCAGCCAAACATCCTGGTCTGCCGCACGGAAGAGCCGATGAATAACGAAATGCGCCAAAAGCTGTCGCTGTTTTGTAATGTCCCGGTCAAAGCAGTCATTGAAGAGATGGATGTCGAAACCTCGATTTACGAACTCCCCCTGGCTTTGAAGGCTGAAAATATTGATGACCTCGTCATCGCTCACCTCAAACTCGACGCGCCGGACAATGACATGAAGATCTGGCACGATGTGGTCCGTCGCCTGAAAGCCCCCAGACACAAGGTCGAGATCGGTGTCGTCGGTAAATACATCGAGCTGCAGGATGCCTACAAGTCCGTCTACGAATCGATCACCCATGCCGGCATCGCCAATGACGCCAGCGTGCGCATCATCCGGCTCGACGCAGAAGAAATTGAGGACAGCCCGGCGAAGCACCTTTCCATGCTCGATGCCATCCTCATCCCCGGAGGCTTCGGCGACCGCGGCACCGAAGGCAAAATCGCCGCGGCAAGATTCGCCCGCGAAAACAACATCCCATTCTTCGGTCTCTGCCTCGGCATGCAAATCGCCGTAATCGAGTTTGCCCGCAATGTCGCCAAACTGGAGGGCGCTAACAGCACCGAGTTTGACCCCAAGACCGAACACCCCGTGATCGATATCATGGATGACCAAAAAGACCTCACCACCAAAGGGGGCAATATGCGCCTGGGTGCCTGCCCCTGCGAGTTGAGCGATGATAGCTTCAGCATCCACGCCTACGGCACTAAAAATATTTCAGAACGGCACCGCCACCGCTACGAATTTAATAATGCCTACCTGGATCGATTAAAAGAAGCGGGCTTGCGTATCGCAGGGATCAATCCCGAACGTCAACTGGTTGAAATCGTCGAGATACCCGAACACCCCTGGTATGTCGGCGTCCAGTTCCACCCGGAATTCAAGTCAAAACCCAGCGCCGCCCACCCACTCTTTGCCAACTTCGTCGCCGCTGCACTGAAATATAAGAAATAGAAAAGGGGGCATCCACAAAGCCTCCGCAGCATACGCCGCCTTGCCTGCTTGCTAAACATTCCTCCTTGGACTCACGGAGTATCCATGCATCGACAGGCGATCCACCAAGCAATGATTGCCAATATTTTCATTCTACTGATCGCCGGTCTTGGTTTTGCCTATATCGCCCTCAACCTATACGCCTTCCTACGGGCCGACGGCCGCATCTTCCCAGCACCAGCCAGCAGTTATCAGGATGATACCGGCATCCTTAAATTAAAGAGCCGTGATGGCAGCCCCATCTCAGCCATTTACCTGCCAGCCGAGTCGAAGGGCCGGCTCCTGCTCTATAGCTGTGGCAACGCAGAAGACATCGGCACAGTTCGACCATTTCTAGAGCTTTTTCAACAGCATGGTATATCCGTGCTTACCTACGACTATCCCGGCTATGGAACCAGTGGCGGCCGAGCCAGTGAGCAGGCTTGCTACGCCGCAATCGAGGCCGCCTATAACTATGCAGTCAACGAACTCGACTACACCCCCAACCAAATAACGCTTTACGGCCACTCCCTCGGCAGCGGTCCCTCGACTTGGCTGGCAGCGCGCAAGGAGGTCAATGGCCTAATTTTAAACGGAGCTTTCACCTCCACCTTCCGTGTCATGACAGAGGTCAAACTGCTGCTCTGGGATAAATTCGACAACTACGCCCGCCTGCCCAGAATCAATGCCCCCACTCTACTCATCCATGGCACCGAAGATACTATTATCCCTTTCAGCCACGCACTGAAAAACTGGAACCGTATCCGTGGCCCGAAAGAAAAACTTTATGTCGCAGGGGCCGGTCACAGTAATCTTATTGAACTTGCCGGTACTGAATATTGGAATGCTGTAATTTCCTTTATTAATTCCAACCACCACCATTCATCATGAATCTACGAGCTCTCGTCCTTCTCCACCCAGGCCTCGAAGAAATGGAGGCAGTCGCACCGATCGACCTGCTCTCCAGGGCTGGTGTTGAGGTCGTGCAGGCATCCACCCAGTCTGATCGCCAAGTGACCGGGCGCAGTGGTATAAGCTGGCAAGCCACCCACCTGCTCACCGATGTCATCGGGCAATCCTTCGCTGCCACGATTCTACCGGGCGGCCCCGGCATCCAACAATTGCGCGGGCGTGCAGACATTATACAATGCCTCCAGACGCATCACCAAGCCGGGCGATTACTCGCCTGCATTTGCGCTGCGCCACTGATCCTACTCGATGCAGGATTGCTCGATGGTCTTCGCTACACCGCCCATCCGGCAACAGCCGACGAACTGTCTCAGGCGGAGGCAGCGCACGTCGTCGTCGACCGCCGTATCATAACCTCACAAGGCGCCGGCACTGCCACTGAATTTTCCCTGGCTATCGTGGAAGCTCTCTGCGGCCAGGCACAAGCTACCGAAATCGCTCAGGCGATTGGCTACTCGCCCCAACTGCACCAGCAGTGACCACCCCAGCCTCCAAACCAATTAACCCAAAAGGCCTTGCAAGACGCCCCCGATTTACTCCCCCGCGACAAGCTTCTGCGCGACAGTTTCACGACGGCCGAAGCCATGCTTTATTGGCTCATCCTGCTCGTTTCGACAGCTACATTTTGCATCGGTGAACCGCGCTCTTTTTGGCTACTGGGGGGACTGATAATCGTCGGAGCACTCACCCCGGCCATCCTAAAAACCCACGAGCACACCCACCCGTTCTTTATCGATAAGCTCTGGCCTATGTTCTGGCTCTGCTCAATACCGGTCTGGGGCACCCTGATCCAACTGGCAATCGGTCAACTGCAACACCCGCTCACCCCTTTTAGCATTGGTGACACTTCATACAGTCGGCTCGAAGGCATTCATATTTGGCTGCCCACCACCGCCGCCGATAACTTCGCCTGGATCACTGCCTTTGGCTTTAGCGCAGCATACCTCATAGCACTTTTACTCTTTCTGATCCCTAAATCACGGGCCTTCTTTGAGCGGCTACTGCCCTTACTCTGCACTGGGGCCGTATCCATCGCCTTGCTCGGCTACCTGCAACAAAGCATCGAACTGGCAAATCCGATCCTGACCAAGGGAACCGGCTTTGCCGATTTTTTTGCTCTCTTCCCTTACGATGGCCACTGGGCCGCCTTCGCTACCCTTTGGTGCTGCACCTGTATCAGTATGGCACTGCTCTCAACACGCTACGAAGACAGCCCCGACTTTGTTTATTCAAGCGGCCCCTGGTACTTAACCGGCGGAGCGCTGCTCGGAGCCACCGGGTTTTTAATCGTAAACCCGATCCCCGCCGCCGTCCTCCTCCTCACACTCACAGTCATGCTCTCTATCGTATCGATCGAGTTTATGACCCAATCCAAAGATACCCACCGAAATGCTGTCGCGATCAGCTGCGGTTTAGCCGCATGCCTTAGCTTTGCAGCCGGCATCTTTCGCCTCTTTCAAGCAGCCCCCGGCAGCGAAGCAAACACCCAGCTGCGCCGAGCGGCCATCGATATGTTCCAAGCCAACCCCGTTTTCGGCTGGGGCTTCGAAGGCTATAGCCAGTTGCTGCCCTTTTTCTCCAACGACCACTTGCTCGGACAACGCTTCGACCGGGCAAACTCCGACATACTGCAACTACTAGCCGAGTTTGGGCTCTTCGGTGCCTTCATCGCCTTCGGCTTTTTTGCGCTATTTCTCTGCCGCTATTTTTGGGGACGACATAATATCCAGCTAACCAACCACCTGCTCATCGGCTGCGCTGCAGTTATGATCCTGGCCATCTGGGATAGCCCCTTCATGTCCCCAACGGTTTTCTTCAGTTTTTTCCTGCTCTTCTTTACCGCTCTTCGCTGGGCCGACCTATCCCGGAACAAAGTCGACGAAGTCGATGCTGCACGCCCCCAACTCGTCACCCCCGCCAACCTGCGGCGAGTGCCCTTTTTCAACAAAACCTGCCAAGACAAGGAGAAATGATGCGAACCGACTTTGACTACATCGTGATCGGCGGAGGGAGCGGGGGCTACGCAGCCGCACGCACCGCCCGTGAATCCTGGGACCATGTCGCCATCATTGACGGCTCTGAAAACCTCGGAGGCCTCTGCATCCTGCGCGGCTGTATGCCCTCAAAAACACTCATCTACTCAGCCGAAGTCCTCCATCTGGCTAAAAAAGGCGCCGACTTCGGACTCGATATCCCACAGGCCGCCGCCGACATGGCGAAGCTCCATCAGCGCAAGATCGATGTCATCCGGGAATTCGCCGAATACCGCGAGGGGCAACTCAAAAGCGACCGCTTCACCCTCTTCCGCAAGCGTGCCAAATTTGTCGATGGTCATACGATCGAGTTGGACGACGGCACGCGTTTAACCGCTAAGCACTTTATGATCGCCACGGGGTCCACCGTATCCGTCCCACCCATACAAGGTCTCAAGCAGGCCCCTTTCTGGACCAGTGATGATATCCTCGACCTGGACTTCATTCCGCAAAAAATCATCGTATTGGGGGGCGGCATTGTCGCTTGCGAACTGGCCCAATTCCTCCGCCGCATCGGCAGCGAAGTCATCCAAATACAACGCAGCCCACACATCCTCAAAGAAACGTCCGCCCAGGCTGCCGCCTGCGTCGAGGCCGCTTTTCGGGGAGAAGGCATTCAGCTCTATACCGATACCGCCCTGCAAAATGTGAGCCACGAGGGCCAGCAGTTCACAGTAGCCTTTCAACATGCCGGCGAGTCCATCACGGTCGAAGCGCCCTACTTACTCAATGCCCTCGGTCGGGAGGCGGCCTCCAAAGGCCTTGGCCTCGAGGCCGCTGGCGTCGAGACCCGTCGCAACGGCAAAATCCGCTGCAACGAACTGCAACAAACCAGCGCCCCACACATCTACGCCTCTGGTGATGTTGCCGGACCGCACGAGATTGTCCATATCGCCATCCTCCAGGCAGAACTGGCGGCCAAACACGCCAGCGGTCGCCCAACCGAACCGATCGATTACGATCAACTGCTCGGAGTGGTCTTTACCGACCCGCAGATCGGCTCCGTCGGCCTCAGTGAAGCACAACTGAAAGAGCGTGGGATCGACTACCTCAGCGCCGACTACCCCTTCGACGACCACGGCAAATCTATCCTCATGGAAGCCAAACATGGCTACGTCAAAGTTTTTGCCGAGCGGACTACCGGCACGGTAATTGGGGCAGAATGCGTCAGTAAAGATGCCGGCGAACTGATCCACGCCATGGCCGTCGCTGTGACCCTGAAGGCCTCCGTCCGGGACCTGCTAAAAGTCCACTGGTACCACCCCACGCTTTCCGAAATTTGGAGCTACCCTCTCGAAGACATTGCCGACGAAATGTAATCGACCGTAAGGTTTAAATCTCAGGTCACCCCCAAAAATAGACCGAAAACCGGTGACTTATTTGCTTGTGACACCGCCCTACAATAAGCTACAGCTGTATATATGATCACTCATGTCCAGAAAAGAGAAGGCAGCACATGCTAGGGCTCACGCATTCCGCCGCGCTCGTCGGAGTCGACGCACACCCCGTCCAAGTCGAAGTCAACACAGGCGAGTTCGGTGAGCTCAAATTTATCCTGGTCGGCCTCCCCGATGCTGCCGTCAAAGAATCACAGGATCGCGTCTTTTCCGCCATGGCCAACAGTGGCTTCCGCCCGCCCCTCACCCGCACCACGATCAATTTGGCTCCCGGGAGCCTCCGCAAAGAAGGTCCCGCCTACGACCTGCCCATTGCTTTAGCCATCCTCGCATCGATGGAAAAATGTGAATCAGCTGAACTGGAGAACTTTCTGATCGCCGGTGAACTCAGCCTTTCCGGTAAAACACGCCCGGTCAAAGGGACCCTGGCCATGGCTATGCTGGCCAAAAAACTCGGCAAGCGGGGCTTGATCGTGCCCACCGAATCGGCCGACGAGGCCGCGCTGGTCAGTGGCATTGCCGTCTATCCTGTCAATAGCCTCGACGACGCCGTCCGTTTCTTTAACCACGAGCTCAACATAGAGCCACTCCCCAGCCAGCAAAGCAGCTTCTTCCGACCACCCCCAGAGAGCCAGCGCATCGACTTCTCCGAAGTTAAAGGGCAGCACGCCGTCCGCCGCGCAGTCGAAATCGCCGTCAGTGGCGGGCACAACCTGCTGATGATCGGCAGCCCTGGCTCCGGCAAGAGCATGATCGCCAAGCGCATCCCCACCATCATGCCCCAGCCACAAATCGAAGAATTTCTCGAAATTCTCAGCATCCAATCCGCCGCCGGCACCACCCTCTCCAGCGAGAACCGCTACTTCCAAAGGCCCTTTCGATCCCCCCACCACACCATCAGTGATGTCGGCTTACTCGGAGGCGGCTCCATCCCCGGCCCGGGAGAAGTGTCCCTGGCCCACAACGGCGTGCTCTTTCTGGACGAACTGCCCGAGTTCAAACGCTCTGCCCTGGAAGTTTTGCGGCAACCGCTCGAAGACGGTCAAGTCACCATCTCACGCAGCGCCGGCAAGATCACCCTGCCCTGCTCCGTCATGTTGGTCGCTGCCATGAACCCCTGCCCCTGTGGCTATACCGGAGACAACTCTCGCGAGTGCCGCTGCTCCGTGCCCCAAATCCAGCGCTACCGCTCAAAAATCAGTGGCCCACTGCTCGACCGGATCGATCTCCATATTGAAGCCCCAGCCCTACGAATCGAAGAGCTGCGCAATAGCCAACCCGGCGAAAGCTCAGAAGTGATGCGCCAGCGCTGCGAAGCAGCCCGTACATTGCAAAACCACCGCTTTCAAAAAGCTCAACTCGCCTCCGAGCGCTGCAACGCACGCATGTCGCACAGCCAAATCCGCCAGCACTGCACCATCAATAAAGAACAAGGCGACCTGCTGCAACACGCCATGGAGCAACTCTCCCTCTCCGCCCGCGCCTATGACCGTATTCTAAAAGTTGCCCGCACAATCGCCGATCTCGCAGGCGCCGAAAATATCGATACGCCCCACCTACTCGAAGCCATTCAATACCGCAGCCTCGATCGTAACCTTTTTTATTAAAGCAGCCCAAAAAACAGTTCACAAGATACCCAAGGCCGACCCCGAGCCAACTATTCCAGCGAAACTGGGTTGGCCTGAAGCTTACGATAAGATCGAAGCCCGCCCCACATCTTTATCAACCGTGCCTTTTGAGCGCTCCCCTTTGCCGTAAAGGATCAAATTATAGCTCGGTAACAGCCCCTCCCAACCACGCTTACCGCAAAACATAGCCACGTAGCCCAGGCGCGAGGCCCGGCACCCACCCATGGCTCGCCCGTAACTGCTAAAACGATACGCCGCAGGGTCATCCACTATCTTAGCGCGCACAGGATTGAGGTCGATATAGGCCGCCACTGTTGTCAAAGCCTCCGGACTTGCCTCCACCAGCGTGCTACGGAACCGCTCAGCCCAAAGTGTGCCCCGATTGTCATGGCGATGATTGAACCAGATCCCAAAACGCTGCTTCAGTTCACGCATAAATACGGCCAAGTCATGCATTCTGGCCAGGATCCGACGGCGCGCATCCTGCCCCGCTTCATTATTTTCAAGGAGGAGAGCCTTGAGCACCTTCGGACTCGGTGAGGTTGGTGGACAATTTGCTTCACTATAGAGGTAGCGATAGCGCCTAAGTATTTCATCATCAGCAATCAGGCAAGGTTCCGGCACCTTGATCAGCAGGTGGAAATGATTACTCATCACACAAAAGCTAAGGACCTCGACCCCACAGAAAGCAGCCTGCTTCCGCAGTATACGCACAAACATAGCTTTTTCCGTATGTTTAAACGAAAAGCGCCCAAAAGCCGTGCGACTCACCACATGATAAACCGCCGGCACCCCAACAGCAAGATAGCGTCCACGAAAACGCTTCGAATTTTGTATTCTCATAAAAATACATGAGAAGACATTAAACTAAATACAACAATAAATAGCCTGTGTAATTATTGTGTTAACGTCTTTGGGCGATAGCAGCTTTGCCTAGACCATATCAATCCGCAACCGTTGACGGGCCCGAAAATAATGCAGGTCTTTGAAGCCTTTCTCATACAGCATGGGCTGGATAATGCTAAAAAACTGCCCGACGGATTCAGGCCAGTGAGAGTCTGAGCCAATGGTCAGCTTGACCCCCATTTCGCTGGCCCAATCAAGTATAATCGGATCTGGATGCACTTCATAATCGCCCTTAGTCAAACCACTCGTATTCACCTCCATACAAATGTCCTCGTCGACAACTGCCTGCAAAAATTCCCGAATGACTTCTTCATGTAAAACAGGGTTAAAGGCTCGCACGACACCATAGGTCCGGATGACATCTGGATGCGACATGCTGTCGTAGCGTCCCGACTGCACGCCGTCCTTTAAATGACGAAAATAACTATCGATACGCATGGCATCGCTTTTGACCTTATATTTATCGAGCCAATCCAAATAGCTTTGGCAATGCGCGTGCAGCGAACCAAGCACAAAGTCGAAGTCATAATGAGCCAATATTGCATCCATTGGCTGCAATTCGGACTCGTCAGGAAAAACTTCGGCCTCGATACCGCACAGCACCTCCACCCCAAATCCCTTCGCTTCGACTGCGGTATGCTTCACCAGCGCCATATAATCATCGAGTTGCTCCGCTTGCATGCGGATGCCCGCTTGCCCGAAGGCCGCCCAGCGCATTGGGATGTGACAGGTAATGGTAATTACATCGATCCCCAGCTTTGCCGCCATCCTCGCATATTCAATCGGCTCCCCAACAGCGTGGCCGCAGAGAGGTGTGTGCATGTGTGAATCTACCCGCATCGTAAACCCACAATGCTAGAGCTGTTCTTATCAGGCATGCAACTGCTTAAGCTTAAGATCATCAATTGACAATTTTATAGCATTTTCCGTGCTAGATTGATAAATCCGCTTGCGAAATATTCTTTAAGCAGCTCAAATAAAGTTTAAGTGAGTAAGCTTAAGCATATTTTCAATGAATTACACTTCATCCTCAATCGTGTTATTGCGGAAGGAGGCATGGGGATTGTTTACGAGGCAGAGCAAAGAGGGGCGGGAAAATTTGTCAAGCGGGTCGCGATCAAATTGATCCGCGAAGAGTATTCGCGGATCGAAGAGTTTCGCAGCAACTTCGTGGGGGAGGCTCGCCTGGTAGCGGATTTGATCCACACGAACATTGTGCAAACCTATCATCTGGGAGAGATTCAGGGGCAGTATTTCATGACCATGGAGTATGTCGACGGCATCAACTTGGAGGACTTCATCGAGCGCCACCGTGAAACGGAGCAGTTAGTCCCCATGGATCTGGCGGCGTTTATTATATCACGCATCTGCCGTGGTCTTTCTCACGCACACCAGCGTTGCGACAGCAGTGGTCGCAACCTTGGCATCGTTCACCGTGACGTCAACCCGCGCAACATCATGTTAGCGCGGGAAGGCGACGTTAAGCTGACTGACTTTGGCATCGCGAAGGCATTTGACTTAATGTACAATGAGGAAGGTGAGGTCATCGCAGGCAAAGACGCCTACCTCTCTCCCGAGCAGGCCCGGCGGGAAGTCACCGATGCCCGGGCGGACCTGTTTTGCTGCACTATCTTACTTTCCGAGATGTTGCTCGGCAGAAACATCTTTGAGGCCACGCTGGATGAATCGACCCGGAAAAACATACTGGAGCTGCCAATTCCTGATTTCCTAAAACTACGGAGCGGAATCGACGACCGGCTCAATACCATCCTCCAGCGTGGATTTGAACGCGACCGCGAGGCACGCTACCAGAGTGCCCAGGCGATGCTGATGGCACTAGAGATGTTTCTATACGGCGATGGCTACGGCCCGACAAACGAGAAGCTGGCGGCCTACATGCGGGATTTATTTGAAAGCGATGGTCAGAATGCCGCCGAACGTTGGAACTTAGGCAAGACCCCCGGCTTGGAAGAAGCCAGTGCGCTTTAAGCCAAATCAACAGGGCAAACACTATGAGCACGCAGGGCTTTCAACAGATACAGAAGCAAGCACAGACACTCGTGCTGGCTCCGCAGCTGCGTAATTCGCTCAAAATCTTACAGGCTCCCGCGACGGAATTGCGCACCTCGATCCTAGAGGAACTGCAGATGAACCCACTACTCGAAGAGTTGCCCATCGATAGCATCAGCGTCGAGGAGCAGCAGGCACTCAATGACGAGAATGAGCGTGACGCTGACGAAGAACTGGACTTCAACGCGGACGACTACAGTGCTCTGGAGCGCATGAGTGAAGACATGCGCGAGCAATTCGCGCAGGAGAACAGTGGACAAAGCCACACAACCGAAGATGAGGAACGCCGGGAACACTTTCTCAATTCGCTCACTCAGGGAGTCTCACTCCAGCAGCATCTAATCGAACAGGCGGAGCTCTCGGATTGCAGTGAGGCCGAGCGTGAGGCGCTCTACTACCTGATTGGCAGCCTCGACGACCATGGCTATCTCACCGAAACAATCTCAAATATTGCGCTAACCACGCGCATGCCCTATGGCATCGTCCAGAATGCGGCCACGCTCCTGAGAAATTTCGACCCAGCGGGGATCGGCACCGAAAACATGCAAGACTGCTTGGCCACCCAACTGGAACTGCGCGGGCGGGGCGACTCTCTGGCTGCAACCATACTGCGCGACCACTTCGACCTACTGGTCCGCCGCCGGGTGCCCGAACTGAAGCGGAAAACCGGGGCAAGCTCCGAAGACATCCAGGATGCCATCGAGGAAATCTCGACACTGGAACCAGCACCCGGCAAACGATTCAGCCCGGACAGCAATAGCGTGATTGAACCGGACGTGTCGGTTTTTAAAGACGAATACGGTGAATGGCAGGTTATTTTAAACAGCGACTATATCCCCCGCCTACGAATCAACAGCACCTACAAGGACATGCTGGCCAAAGGGACATTGAGCAAGACCGAGAAGGATTTCATGCTGGAGCGTATGCGTTCGGGGAAATTCCTGATTAACTCCATCGAGCAACGCCAACAAACGATCGAACGGATCTCACGGGAGATACTTAAATTCCAAAATGAATTCTTCGAGGCGGGTGTCTCCAAGCTCCGCCCCTTGACCATGAATACGATTGCAGAGACTGTTAGCGTGCACGAAACCACTGTCAGCCGGGCGATCGCCAACAAATATATCCGCACGCCGCATGGCGTTTTCCCATTTAAGTATTTCTTCACTCCGGGTTACACTGCGGCCAATGGTGAGTCGGTATCAAACAAGTCAATCAAGGATATGATTTCACAGATCATTGATGGTGAGAATCCGGCTAAGCCGTATAGCGATCAAAGCATTGTCGATCAGCTTCAAGCCAAGGATATCAAGATCGCCCGTCGAACCGTGGCAAAATATCGTGAAGAGTTGGGTATTCTGCCGACAAATTTACGGCGGCGCTATGATTGAGCGTAGCGCAGTTAGCGACGACTCAAACAATCACGCACCAGCTACATTTGCAATAAGGCGCTGCCAATAGCATCGCAGACCAAGCGTCCGCGATGGCTCAGACGGCAATGACTCCCCTCCGTTTCAAGCAGCCCTTCCCGCTCAAATTTTAGCAAGCAGGATTCCAATTGAGGCAGTTCACTTGCCCCGGGAAACCTCCGCCGTAGCGAGCAGAGGTCGACCCCTTGATTCATCCTCAATCCGAAAATAACTGCATCGATCAGCAGCATCGTATCGTCCAACACGACACACTCCATCTTAGGCATTTGCCCGGACTCCATGGCGGCGCACCACGCCCCGAGGTTAGCCGGCCGCTGATAGCGCTCGCCGGAAAATTGACTGGCAGCCGACGGGCCACAGCCAAGCCACTCCCGCATACGCCATGTATTCATATTATGCATACACTCTGCTCCTGGTCGGGAAAAATTGGATATTTCGTATTGTGCGTATCCCAGCTCTGCCAGGAGTTCCCACCCTCGTTCATAGAAGCGAAGCTCTTTCTCTTCATCGATAGAGACCTTCCCCTGGGAGAGCTTGACGTAGAGCGCGGTGTCCTCCTCGAATGTCAGGCAATAGGTGGACAAATGCGTCGGGCTCAAGCCAGCCGCATGGCGAAGGTCGGCCTCCCACTGCTCCAGACTTTGGCCGGGGATCGCGAACATCAGATCCAGATTGGTTTGCGCAAAACCAGCTGATTGCACTCGCTCCCAGGCAATCTCGATTTGCTTCGGATTGTGTAGTCTGCCCAGAGATTCCAGTAATTCCGGGTGAAAGCTCTGGACCCCCATCGAGATGCGGGTCACACCCAGATCCCTGAGGGCATTTAATTTATCCATTTTCACCGTAGAGGGAGCCATTTCCACCGTCCATTCCAATGGGGCGGCTCCCAGTTGGTTTAAGAGCGAATGGCCCAATCGCTGCAAATCTCTGGCAGACAAAAGCCCCGGCGTACCTCCACCCCAAAAGACTGTATCCACCTCACGGTCGCGCGGCAATTGGGCGAACTCCAGGTCCATCGCATCGAGATAGCGATCCAAATCCCCCCGCCTTGGTTTCTCTTGATAGAAGGCGCAAAAATCACAAGTGGACGCGCAAAATGGAACGTGGCAATAGATGCCGATCGGCTGATTGGACGAGGTCTTGGGCATAGCAAGGCTTCAAGAAAAAAGCGGTTTCCAGGAGAAACCGCTTCAGGGGAATCACTGCATCAAGAGCGTTTAATCGCCCGCTTTCTGCATGGAGCCGCCCAATGCCTCAACATCCTTGCCGAGGCCTTTAACAGTATTGCAAGCAGAGAGCGCAAAAAGAGCGGTTAGGAGACATGCTGCGAGGAGTATTTTTATTTTTTTCATAGTGTTTAGGATGCCATAAGAATGGTTTTGTGCAAGCCGAAGCTTCCCGGATGTGCTAGACAACATTAGCGATTTTTTTTATAATCTGCTCAAAGGCGGCAATTGCCTTATCCATCAGCGCGAGGCTAAAGCTTTCATCGGGCGCATGTAAATTGTCAACCGGCGTAAAAAGCCCGATCATCAGGGCATCGAGCCCGGCGCGTTTTTTAAAATCGGCAATGACGGGGATGCTCCCGCCTTCACGCAGGTAGATCGGGGCCTTCCCAAATTGGTCGGCAATCGCGGCATCGGCCGCCTGAAAGGCGCGGGCCAGTGACGCCGGCTGATCTTGCGGCGTATTGGGGCGGCCCGGAGGCACGACCAGGTAGGCTTCGGCGATTCCACCATCCCGCAAGGAAAATGTGACCCCCTGGGGGCAGCGTTCCCGGATTGCCTCAAAAATCTGCTGTTGTATTTTAATTGGGTCCTGATTGGCCACTAAACGGCAGGTGATCTTGGCGAAGGCCGCACTCGGAATGACTGTCTTGGAGCCCTCCCCCTGATAACCGCCCCCAATGCCGTTAAATTCAAGGGTGGGCCCGAAGCGCACCGCTTCGAGTGGACTTAAGCCGTTGGCCGGAAAAAAGGCCGGCACATCCAGCATTTGCCGATAGCTCTCGACCGTCTCCGGATAGCGCTCCAGCTCGGCACGCTCCCACTCGAAGACCGGGACCACATCGTCGTAAAAGCCCGGCACATTGACACTCCCATCCGGATTGTGCAAAGAGGCACAGATCTCCATAATGGCTTGCAGCGGGTTGTAGACGGCACCCCCATGAATGCCGGAGTGTAGATCGCCCTTTGGGCCCCGCACTTTGAGCTCAAAATCGACCAGACCACGCAGCGCAGTCGTGATCACAATCTGCTCCGGGTTAGGGCTGCCGGTATCTGAGACCAGCATAAAGTCAGCCTGCGCCAGTCGCTCGGCATAGCGATCAAAGAAAGCAGACATACTCGGGCTGCCGATCTCTTCTTCTCCCTCGATCACGTAAGTGATATTCAGCGGCAGTTCGGGGTGCGCAGCTAAGACACGGGCGAGGGCGGCCATGTGCACAATGGTCGGCCCTTTGTTGTCGGCGGCCCCGCGCCCATAGATTCGGCCAGCACGCACACTGGGCTCAAAGGGTGGCTCGGACCAAAGCTCAAAGGGGTCCGCAGGTTGCACATCATAATGCCCATAAATGACAATATGTGGCCAGTCCGGCGAGCCGATGCGGTCGGCCAGCAGAATAGGATGAAGTGCCGTCTCGACCACTTCGACGGTGAAGCCGAGTTGCTCCAGCAGACTCTGCGCATAAGCCCGCGCACCCTGCATGCCTTCGGCGTAGGCGGGGTCTGTTGAAACAGAGGGGAAGCGAATGTATTCCTTAAGTACCTCGAGAGGGTTTTGCATAAAAGTTAGCGGTTTTGATAGATCTCGAGGGCCCGGGGCATGAGTGCATTCAGCTGACGGATACGTGTGGGGCCGGAAGGATGGGTCGATAGAAACTCAGGGGGCGAGCCGCCAGTCTTTTGCGCCTCCATCCGCTCCCAGAAACTGATGGCGGCACGCGGGTCGTAGCCTGCCTTGGCGGCATAAATGAGGCCGATTTCGTCGGCCTCGCTTTCGTGATGGCGACTATAAGGCAGGATCACACCCACAGTCGCTCCGGCCCCGTAAGCGGCCATAATCAGTTGCTGCTCCGAGCGACTTCTCTCGCGGATGCCAAGTTGCAGCGCCATGGCACCACCCGCGGCCAGGAGCTGCTGCGATACCCGCTCGTTACCATGCCCGGCAGCGACGTGTGCGATCTCATGGCCCATCACGATGGCCAGATCGTCATCGGATTCGATCACTTTAAACATGCCCGTGTAAACAGCGACTTTCCCTCCCGGCATCGCAAAAGCGTTGATTTGATCGTCATCTTCAAACACAACGAACTCCCATTGGGCGTTCGGAATGTCCGGGCCGGCCACGTAAGCGATGCGCTCACCCACCCGGCGGACCCTGGCATTATAAGTTGGGTCTTTCGAAATGCGGGTATCCTGCTTCATTTGACCGAACTGGGACGAGGCCATGGAAGCCAGCTGATCAGCCGGAACAAGGTGCAGGGCCGAACGGCCTGTCTGTGGCACAGTCTCGCAACCAGAGAGCCAGACAAGCGCACTGACCAATAATAGAACGACGCTAAATGAACTTCTCATAGCACGAAATTGACCACCTTCCACGCGCAGAGCAACTCTGTTTACTTATTTTCGATGAACCAAAGGTATTTCCCTTTGCCCACCCAAACGCAGCAGCTAACGTTTCTTAATAGAATTAAAACCGCCACAATTTGCATCCTTTTGTGCTCGTCGAGGTGACGCCTCAGCTCTAACTCTACTTGAATGGACACAACACCACTCACCAGCGCGGAAAAGAAAGAGCTTCGCGGAATTGGGCAACGGCTCAAGCCGCACCTCCACATTGGCAAGCAGGGCCTCAGCGAGAATGTCATCGCTGAGGTGGAGACGGCACTACTTAAAAACGGGCTGATCAAGATACGTTTCGAAGCCGACCGTGAATCGCTCGAGAGCTACTCCAGCGAAATTACGGAAAAGCTCCACTGCGAACTGGTTGGAGGTGTCGGCAAAACCGCCATTTTCTTCCGTGACATGCCGGAAAAGGCCTAGCTCTATTGACCCGTTCCATGCAGCTCAGCAAGACAGAGAGAATCCTGCGCTACCGGCTACTTTTTATTACGGCAGGCGTGATCTTCCTACTCGATCAGGCAAGTAAGACCTGGATCTTTAAGAATCTCGAGCTGGACAGCTACCATCCGCCCGAGGCGATTACGGTGATCGAGAACTTTTTCTACATCGTCCACGTCGGCAACGAAGGAGCCGCCTGGGGGATGTTTTCCGGCTATGGCAGCTTCCTGGCTGCATTTGCCCTGCTCGCGCTCTTTGTTATCTATAAAATGCGCCACGCCCTCGAACTACAGAAACGACCGATGCAGTGGGCTTTCGGCCTGCTCATCGGCGGGATTCTGGGCAATTTCGTGGATCGACTCGTCCATGGCCATGTCATCGACTTTCTCGACTTCCACTTTCCCTTCAGTATTCCGTGGGTCATGCCAACCGGACGCTACCCCTCCTTCAATGTGGCTGACTGTGGCATCGTCATCGGCACAATCTTCTATTTGATCCTGAGCTTCCGGGCGGAAAGCCAAAAAGAAAAAGAGGCCAAACGAATACGCGAAGAAGAGACCTGACCGTAAAAGCGGCTAAAGCAGCCTTTACACAGAGCCTTTTAATTTGTTTTTAGCTTCGATCCAGCGGCTTAAAAACTCGGTGCTGCGGTGCTGATGGTGCCGTAGCATTTGCCCCACGAAGTTGGCCTCCCGATGCCTGGCCCGCTGATCGTGGGCCAGGCGCAGCCGTTCGGGCAATTGCTGACGCCACCGACTGGCGGCAAAGCGCTCGCGGCAGACCGCCTGCCCCTCGCCCTGCCGCGACTGCCAACGAGCTGGATCTGTGTAAAGTGCCACCGCCTCATCGACAAAGGCATCGATCGATTCGTGCGCCCAATGAGACTCGACAAAGATGCCTTCAGCGGCGATCGGAGTCATAACGGTCGGCGTGCCTGAGAGAAAGCCGTCAAATACTTTGCCCTTGAGCCCGGCCCCAAAGCGCAGCGGGGCCAGATTGACGCGATAGCCACTCATAGTCTGCAAAGCATTGCCAGCCCGCCCTTTAAAGTGAAAGCCGCGATCCGGCTGATTCAACTCCCCGGCGTACTTTGCCCCGTAGGAGCCGAAGCAATGAAGCTCTGCCTCCGGAAGCGCCGAGCGTATCTGCGGCCAAATTGCCTGCTGGCACCAGCGCGCCGCATCCAGATTGGGTGCGTGCTGCAAACTTCCAATCATAATGAAGTTCTGCCGTGCAGCGAAGCCAGGGAATGCGTCCGGCAAACTGATTGGAAATGGCCAGTAGGCCAGTAAAGTTTCCGGAATCGAGAACTCTCTGCGTAAAAGCTCGATTTCAAACTCCGAGATCATCAAAGTCAGGTCTGAGCGATAAATTGCAGCAACCTCACGAATTGCGGTCTCATTTTTAAGTTGAAGCACACCACCGGATTCCATCTGTGCCTGACGGGCCAGCCGTAAGCAGTGCAGATCACTGGTGTCGAGCACTCGAAGCGCTTCCGGACAATGTTCGGCCACCCGCCAGCCGAACTGCTCCTCGGTCATAAAACGGTCAAAAACAACCACATCCGGCTCAAGCTCAGCCACCCATGCATCAAAAGCCGGGTCGTTGACTGAAATCGCGTGCGATGCCACGCCATAGATTGCCAAGTCCACGGCATACTCGCCCGCCTGAGCCGCCGACGCAAAGCTTAATTCCCAACCCGCCACCGACAGTGCCGAGATGAGGTCGCAAATACGCTGGCCCGCTGCAGTTGAGGACGGCTCAGGCCAAACCTTTCCCAGTATTAAACAGCGCACATTAAATCCACTCTAGTTGACGATTCCACCGCTACTCAGGAAAATCCCCTTCAGGTTCATCTCCAACTGTCGCGGATTTGGTGAGCTCGCAATGGCGCTCTCTTTAGTCACCTTGCCGGCTTTGACCAAGCGAAAGAGGTCCTGGTTAAATGTCTTTGAGCCGTTGTCCTCACTGGCTTCGATGACCGCTTCGAGCTTTTCAAACTGCCCGTCCATGATTGTCTTCCGACCGAGAGAATCGAGAATAAAGGTCTCTGAAACAGGATAGCGCCCGCCTCCTTCAAGAGCTGGTAATAGCTTCTGCGTGATGGTCGCGCGCAAGGCCGAGGCTATCTGGCGCTGAAGCGCAATACGGCGCTCCTCCGGGAAAAAATCAAATAGCCGCTGCACGGCTTGTTGCGCATTGGAGGCGTGCAAGGTCCCGAACACAAGGTGGCCGGTTTCAGAAGCCTGCAATGCGGTCTCAAAGGTGACCCGGTCCCGCATTTCACCCACCAGGATGACATCGGGGTCTTGGCGCAGCACGGCCCGCATCCCGTCGGCAAAGCTGGCGCAGTCGATGCCAATCTCACGCTGATTGATGATCGACTTAATGTCCGTGTAGGTGAATTCGATGGGATCTTCGAGCGTAACGATATGCTTGTCGTACTTCTGGTTTATATGGCTCACCATGGCTGCCAGAGTAGAGCTCTTACCGGAACCGGTCGCACCGCAGAGCAAGACGATGCCATCCTTCTCCCGACAAAGTTTTGACAGGATCTGTCCATCAATATTGAGTTCTTCAAAACTTGGCGGATGGTCACTGACATGACGCATGACCACCGAAGGTAGTCCGCGCTGGAGAAACCCATTGACGCGAAAACGCCCGATACCCTCCACCCGGTAGGAGTAGTCCACCTGACGATTACGCGCCCAATCTTCAAAAAATTGATCCGGCACGCTTTGTTCGATAAACTCGCGAATCTCCTCAGGCGAGATAGGGTCCATCTCGACCGACTCCAGGTGCCCACTCAGCCGCAAAAAAGCAGGTTTTTTTGATTTTATATGAATATCGCTAGCTCCATTTTCTACAGCCAGATGAAGCAGCCCATGTATGATTTCGAGTACAGCCATTTTTGATTTACGATGAGTTAGGGTTATTTTTCTATTGAGTATACAGAACCTTATCCGCGTGCTAGTAAATATTCGGCCTTGCCCGCTTAGTTACATCATTTTTGATTCCTCTTATGAAGACAAACCCATTTTCCGGTGTTTTTACAGCTCTGGCCACTCCAATGAGTGGCGGACAGGTCGCGTATGCTGACTTGGAGGCACTGGTCGCCTATCAGCTTGAAGGCGGCATCACCGGACTGGTCCCGGTCGGCACGACCGGTGAATCGCCCACGCTGGACTCTTCCGAGCACATTGCGGTCATACGGGCCACAGTTCGAGCCGTCTCGGGTCGGGTGCCGGTTTATGCGGGCACCGGTTCGAATTCAACCGATGAAGCCATCACCCTGACACGTGATGCCGATGCGGCCGGGGCCGATGGCTTTCTCGTAGTCGCGCCCTACTACAATAAGCCCAGCCAAGAGGGGCTATATCAGCACTTTGCCAAGATCGCCGAACAAACGGATAAGCCGATCATCCTTTACTCCATCCCTTCGCGCTGTGGCATCGAGATCTCGGTCGATGTAGCGGCCCGGCTCTATGAGGCCTATCCGCACGTATGCTGCATGAAAGCAGCAGAGGGCTCTTGTGAAAAAGTGACCGATTACGTGCGCCGATTAGGACCGGACTACGGCGTGATGAGTGGCGACGATGCCCTGACCCTGCCATTCATGGCCGCAGGTGCGGGTGGCGTGATCAGTGTCGCTTCAAATTTAGTGGTCGCCCCCCTCGTTGAAATGGTGCGCGCGGCCAATGCCAATGATTACGCCAGCGCTCGCCAAACCTTCCACAAATACTACCCGCTCTTTAAAGCGCTCTTCCTCGAGCCCAACCCAGTGCCAATCAAATATGCACTCAAGCGTGCTGGCATTATCCAGTCGGACGAAGTTCGGCTTCCGCTCAGCCAAATAACCGAGGCCACCCGCGCACAACTGGATCCCATCCTGAAAGCACTCAATTATGGCACTTAAGCTACTTCTAAACGGGTCCCAAGGCCGAATGGGCTTGGCCATCACAGATATTGCGTCGGCCAATGACGCTGAGATTGTCGCCGCCTGCGACGCAGGCGATGATCCCGGGGCATCAATTGACTCCTGCGAGGCCATTATCGATTTCAGTTTCCATGAGGTCACCCTGGGCATAGCGCAATTGGCCGCCACTCACAAACGCCCAC
>REBV01000282.1 GCA_007692545.1 Puniceicoccaceae bacterium | reverse complement strand
CACGAGTATGGTGTCTCCCTTGCTCGCGGCTAATGCGCCCAAGCTGACCGCTTTTCTTGCTGAGGGGAAGTTCCCCCGGATGGACCGATGGCAGCACCAGTACGCCGAACTCTGGAAGTGGGGTGGGTCCAGTGGCTCGTCTTCCCGCCTCTGGGGAGTCCTGAGGAAGCGGCTTCTGCAAATCCTGCGCGAAACCGTTGTTGTGCTCACCATCGTGGTCTTTGCCGATCCCATATACGGTGCTGTGATGGAATCGTTCATCGGTTCGGATTTGGCCGGGCGGACAGAAGTGGTCGCGACTTACTGGGTGCTGATTGGTTTGGTCTGTCTCGTTCCGATCGTTGCGGTGTGGCGAAACCTTTCCGCAGTTTCAATGATCCTCGAGGACTATTCGAAATCGGCCAAAGACAAGACCCGAAGCCGGTTAATTCCGCTGATCGGCATTCTCCTCCGGGTCGGATTTTTGCTCCTGCTCGGACTCTGGATTTGGAATCTGCTGCCGAGCGACGCTCCGCGGATGTGGATTCTTCCCATTGTCCTGCTTGTTGGCACTGCCGTGGTTGTGCTCGGCTGGCGCCGCATGGTGCGCTGGCACAGTCAGATGGAGGTGGCGATTAATGAAAGCCTTTCTGCCTCGGAAACTGCCGGTGCGCGCCGCCTTTTTGAAGACCACAAAGAGGCCGGTTGGGCGCTCAATATCGAAGAAGTTACCCTGCCCGACGAAACCACTTTTGGTGGGCGGCTGTTGCGCGAGATCAACCTGCGCGAGCTGACGGGGTGCTCCGTCGTCGGGATCGACCGGCAGGGTTACCCGCTTCGTGTTATCCGTCCGGATAATCAGGTTTTTCCCGGCGACCGGTTGATGCTCCTCGGACGGCGCGAGCAGGTCGCCGCGGCCCGGCGCTTGTTGTCTGATTCGGTTGGCGAAACCTTTGCCCATTCCGAGCAAAAGGATTTTGTGCTCGAATCCATTGTAGTGCAACCCGACGATGCCCTGGCCGGAAAGGCGCTGCGGGATCTCGATTGGCCCCGCCGATTCCACGTTCAGGTTGTGGCTTTGCGCCGAAAGGAGTCTGTCATTATGCCACCGGACGGCACGACCTGTATCGAAGATGGTGATACGCTTCTGTTGCTGGGGCGGCCCGATATGATCGCAAAAATCGCCAGCGAGGTTCAGGGCGCCTAGGCTCTCAGGCTTCGCTTGCCGCTGGCTCTGCTTTTACCAAATTCACGTCGTACCAATCCATGAACGCTTTGGTCGCTGCTTCTACAGTGTCAACTGCGATGCCGCCGTTACGCTCGACCAGGGTTCTGTCGTTCGGCTCGAAGGTGCGGATGATGACCTTGGCGTCGCTACCTTTGACCGCTTCCAGTAGCTGGGTCGCATCCCGCGTCCGGCGGATGGTGGCGAGCAGTGCGCGGGCGTAGCGGGCGCGCGCCTTGTCCAGGATGAGCGGATCGCTCCCGTCTCCTTCGATGCAGTCGATCCCCC
Organism: Puniceicoccaceae bacterium; assembly: GCA_007692545.1. Classification (GTDB taxonomy): domain Bacteria; phylum Verrucomicrobiota; class Verrucomicrobiia; order Opitutales; family Coraliomargaritaceae; genus Thalassobacterium. The sequence continues at coordinate 5,309 of REBV01000282.1, read as the reverse complement.
GCGCCAGGAGGGATTTGATCACCGCCGCGTCATCGTCGATCACCAGAACCGGTACGCCTGCCTCGGAGAAGGCCTTCAGCATTTTCGGGCCGCTTTGCCCAAAGCCGATGATGATGGCATGCCCTTCCAGATTGGTGGCGACTTGGCTGCGGTTGCGATTGCGTGGGTGTAGCCTCATGAGCTTCCAGATGATGGCATCTTTAGCGATGAAGGGCGTTAGCGTCATCGTGCCCACTGTGATTAGCGTGATCATGGAAAAGATCTCCGCTGAAATCTGCTGCGTCGTCAGGCCGATAAATGCGACGAGTAAGGAAAACTCACTGGTCTGCGAAAGCAGCACGCCCGATTCAATCGACGCCCGCGTTGAATAGCCCGTGCGCTCGGCGAGGTAGGTGACCAGTACGACGGTAATGATGACCAGCACGATGACAAACACCGCCGCATGCCAAAACATCTCCGGGTTCGGGATGGTGCAAATAAAGCCGATACTGATAAAGAAGAGCGCGAGGAAGAAACTGGTGATCGATCCGATCATACCCCGGATGAGCCCGTTCATCGGAAAGGCTGAAAGCGCAAATCCGGCGAGGAAGCCGCCAACGATGAAGGGCAAGCCGAGAAAGTTCGCCAGAGTGGTGAAAAGAAAGAGCGTGCCGAGGGCAAAGAGCATCCGCTCCTCATCGTCCAAACGCATTTTACCTGTGATGATCGGGATCGCCCAGCGGTGGACGGCATAAGCCAGCATCGCCAAGCCAAAGGTTTTTCCAAGTCCCTGCGCCACCGCCATCGCGCCGTCCGGTGTGTGGATGAGCGCGACGATCAGGAAGATCACAGTGACATCCTGTAAAAGCAAAATCCCTAGGACCAGCCGCCCGAAGGGCGTGAACATGATTTGTCGGTTCTGTAGTTGTTTGACCACGACGATGGTCGAGCTCGCAGAGAGGGCACAGCCGATGTAGAGCGCGGTCGTCAGGTCGTAGTTCAGCAGAAAGGAGAGGCCGATACCCGCCGAACCCAGCACGACGAATTGGCTGATCCCGACGACAAGGATCGGCTTGAGCCGACCCTTTAGCCGCTGCGGGCTCAGGTCAATGCCCGCCGCAAAGACCAGCACCGCCAGGCCCATCTCCACTAAATTACTCAGGTCGGCTTCGTCGATGTCAATGCCCGCGAGGTTTGCCAGGCCCTTCAGGCCAAAGCCCGCCAGGAGCAGCAGCGGTATGGCCGGGAGGCGCAGCCACTTGGCAAAACCAAAGGCGAGCGCGGCGGCGGCGAGCAAGAGGGCGAGTCCGGTCATTGTGGAAGGATCCCTTCTTTTTTGAGATACTCACGTTGCTGCACTGCGCCTTCCACCTGCGGCATGAGCAGGTATTGCACTTTTAGGTGTAAGAGGTCGTCTACTACGGAGGTGTCGAAGGCGTGAATCACGCAGGGGATGTCGAGTTGTTTGCAGCGATGGGCGAGCAGGAGGTTGGCATCTTCGATTTGAAGGGCAGAGATAACCAGCTTGGCGTGTTCGAGGGCGATATCCTGTAGAACGGATTCGTACTCAACGTTTCCAATTTCCGTTTTGCAGGGCAGGTAGGCCAGTTTCTTGGGGTCGGTGTCAACCGCCAGCACATGCTCGCCTTTTTCGTGAAGGGCGGAGGCCAGCGCACGACCGAGGGGATTCATCCCGACGATGATGATGTGCCCGGCCTCGCCGTGATCTTCGTCTGACTCGACTTCCTGCTTGGCACGAAACACCTTGAGCAGGCCAAAGCGGCGGCAGAAGTGGTACAGCGGATCGCTGTAGAGAATCATGTAGGCGGAGGTCGTGATCGTGACAATGCCGACCACCGCCACGATGGAGAGAATGTCGTTGCCGATCAGTCCGGAGGCGACCCCGGCCGTTGCGAAAATGAAGGAGAATTCACTGATTTGCGCCACCGTCACACTGGTGCGAAAGGAGGTCAGCTCGCTATAGCTCATCCTTGAGATGATGACGATGAAGATGACCGGATTTCCAATGATCACGAAGAGAGACAGCACCACGGCACTGATCCAGTTTTCGTGCGCCGCGCTCAGGTCCATCTGAATGCCGAGCGTGACAAAGAAGACCGCGATGAAGAAGTTCATCAGCGGGTGGAAGCGCCGCCGCAGATCGTCGTTGTAGGGCAACTGGGCGAGGGCGATGCCAGCCAAAAAGGCTCCGATCTCCAGTGAAAGCTCGAACACGCCGGCCAGTCCGACAACCAGGAAGCACCAAAAAAGCGCCCAGACGAAGATCGTATCCGGCGAGCGCGCGGCCCAGGCAAAGGGGCGGGGGAGCGCGTACTTGGAGGCGACGAGTGCGATGGTCAGGAGCAGCGCCATGCCGCCAAAGGCTTTCGCCAAGCCGATGCCAATGTTGGCAAAGTTTACTTCGTCGCCCTGACCCAAACCGGCGAGAATGGTTAGGACGAGGATGACCACCAGGTCCTGTACCAAAAAAATGCCTACAGCAATCCGGCCGTAGAGCTTGTTTAAGTCGCCCTTTTGGTCGAGCAGCTTGACCACCACCACGGTGCTGCTGAAGGTCAGGGCGACGGACAAAAAGACCGACTCCATGACGGTGAAGTCGAGCAAGAGGCAGAGCACAAAGCCGCCCGAGGCGGTGAAGACGACTTGGCCGATGCCAGCGGCGACCGCTACTTTCCCCACGTCGCGGATTTTATCGAGGCTCAATTCGAGGCCGACGAGGAAGAGCAGGAGGGCAATGCCTACGTGGGCGATCAGGTCCAGCGCGTCGTCCACTTGCATCAGCCCGGTGAGGGGGCCGAGTACGAGACCCGCCGCAATGTAGAGAATGATCGACGGCATCCGGATGATCCGACCAAGCAAAGCAAAGACCGCCGCCGTGATGACGATGAGTCCAAGGTTGTTTACCAGGTTGAAGTCCAGAGTGTCCATGCTTACAGCCGCCGTCTCGGTCCATCACAAGGAATACCAATGCCAGCGCTGATACGCAGGTTGTTAAGCTGCTTGCGCTACGGCAAGGATCATTCTGAATTTGCCACTGCTTTTCTTCGTGGCGGTGTCGCCATCACGCTGGCGGATCGACTGCGCTATCCTCGCAGGGGATCCAAACGCGGAAACGTGCTCCGCATGGCTCGTTGGCGTCTACAGCAATGGTGCCGCCGTAGCGCTCGATTATAGTGCGAGCGATGCCCAGCCCGAGGCCGAGCCCGAAGTTGCCTCCCCGGCCTTTGGTGGTGTAGTTCGGCTCAAAGATCTTTTGCCGTAACTCAACGGGAACTCCCGGTCCATCGTCTGCGATTTCCACCAGGACGCCGGCTTGTTCTGATTTTTGCCCTGTGCCGGGGGCCGGATTCAGGGTGACGGTGATGTTACCGCCTTCGCCCACCGCATCCGCCGCGTTGGTCAGCAGGTTTGTCCAGATTTGATTGAGCTCGTCTTCATTTGCCCGTACCGGGGGTGCCGGTTCCGGCGTGTACCGAATCTCGATCTCGCGAAGTCGGCTGCTCAGGATCAACAGTGTGTCGCGCAGTCCTACGCTGAGGTCTACGGCCTCCGTTGCGTCGTTGGTGCTGCGGGCGTAGCGTTTAAGCGAATGCACCAGGCGGCTGATGCGGTGCGCTGAGCTGCGGAGGGTGTGCAGGAAGCGCCCTGCTTCGAAGGAGTGGAGCCGCTGCACCAATGCTTTGTCATCCGGTGCCTGCGCAAGAAGCTCTGCCAGGAGCGCTTCCGGAATCGCGGCAAGACGCCTCTGGAGCGGGCGTGGGGTGCCAGGACGCGTTTTTTCGATTCGGTCCATTTGCTCCCGCTGACGTCTGGTTTCGACCAGCGGCGCTTCGGCTCCGGCTTCCCAATAGCGCTCAATTGCCCGGTCACTCGTGTCGCTGACAAAGGTCGCTTTCAGGATGGTCTCCAGATAATCGGCGTTGCGCGAGAGCGAGGCGGTTGGGTTGTTGAGTTCGTGCGCGATGCCTGGAAGGACAGATCCGAGCACAGCAAGTTTTTCGCGATGCACGAGGCGCTCGCGGGTCCGCTCCAGTTCCTGTACCGTCGTTTGCAGCTCGGAGCGCTCGTGGCGTAGCGCTTCGTTTAGCCGATCCATTTCCAAATGAAGATGCACCAAGCGGCGGTAGCGGCGAGTAAAGCTCTCCCGAATGCGCCGCTCCATCAGTTTGTAAAGGGTCGGTTGTTCGTCCTTTAGCCGGTCAAAGGCCTCCCAACTGACCGAAAAAACGCGGCTCACACTGGAGGCCTCAACACCAAAAAAGCTCTTTTCCTGTGTGTAGTAGGACAATATCCCGACAATCTCGCCTGGACCGAGTTCGTCCAATCGCAGCCGTTCGCCCGCATTGTTTGTTTTGATCAGGCGCAGGGTGCCATCCAGGATCAACCACAGGCGCTGGCGGCTGTCCGACTCGTTGAGCAAAACGTCGCCCGGCGACAATGTTTGCACGCGACTGCCCAAGCTGGGCTCGCTTTCAATGACCTTGAGGATTTGTAACAGCTCCGGGTTGGGCACCATTGCTGGCCCGGCTTGCGTAGCTTTCTCAGACATCGCTCATGGTTTGGTGCTTGCGCAGGTAATCCGTCAGCTCATCGCTATTTAGAGTCGACATGAAGGGGAGGGCGTCGAGTCGTGCGCGGATGACGAAGGTGGTGAGTTGGTCGCGGACGATGTCCGCCAGCTTCTCCGGGTGCCAGGGTTTTGCCAGGTAGTGATCAATGCCTCCGCGGTTGATTGCCTCAATCGTATCTTCGTGCCCGGCCTGACCGGTGAAGAGAACTTTGCGGCTATGCTTGAGGGCCGGACTCTCGGATTTTTCGAGTTCGATCAATAGATCAATTCCGCGTTGCCCGGGCATCACGTGGTCACAAAGAATCAGGGCGATCCGCTCCTCTTCAGGTGAAAGCGTCTCGATGAGCGCTTTTGCCTCCTCTGCGGATGCCAGAGCTTCAAGCTGAAAGTGGCTTTCGAATTCTGCCAGGTCCCGGGTAATGGCGTCCAATACTTCGGGTTCGTCTTCGATGCAAAGAATGTAGAGTTTTGGATTCATGGTACTGGTCTCGGTGAGCAGAGGGGGGTGAATAGCGTGAAATAATGGGTGGGAGCTGGCTATGGAGAGAAGCTGTGGTTGATAAATCCTAGCCTCATCTCACTCGTCGGCTCACAACGTGGCGTTATCTCTCTTGATTTATACAGTAATTCGCTGGAAAGGAAAGGTTTTGCCGCGCCCCTTTGCCGAGATTAAGAGGAATCCGCTAGCTCGAATTAGCCTGCCTTATGCTGGGTTGTCTCCAATATGAATTCCATCCCG
>REBV01000285.1 GCA_007692545.1 Puniceicoccaceae bacterium | reverse complement strand
TATGCGCGGCAGCCGTATTCTGCAGCTCGGCAAGGTCGGCCACGTGCTGCCGCTCGATGCTCTGGCCCTCGCCATCAAAGCACAACGCGACGAGGCCCGACTCAAAGCCGTTATCGATTTCGCCTACGCCGCGGGCTGTCGTCAGCAATGGATCTTGAACTACTTCGGCGAGCGTAACAGCCAGCCCTGCGGTCGCTGCGACGGCTGTCGGGGCCGCAAGCAAGTGGCCAACCGCACAGTCAAAGCCGACGAGTGGACCCTGGTTAAAATGGCCCTCAGCGGCGTGGCCCGCATGAGCACCCGGCGCAGCACCGACGTCTGGACGCCACGCTTCGGCAAGCGAAAAATCATCCAGTGCCTACTCGGCAGTCAGGCCGCGCCCATCCTGGATGCGGGCCTGGATGCCCTCTCGACCTACGGCATCCTCAAGAGCGAGGGGAGCGCCTACGTCGATGCGCTCTTTGAGTGCTTTGAGCAGGCCGGACTCGTGCAAGTCGTGATGGAGGGTGAATACCCCCTACTTGAGCTCACCGAGCTCGGCTCACGCGTCATGCGCGGCGCCGAAAAGCCCACCCTCGCCCTACCCGAACGCACCGCCGGCGCCATCGCATCGGCCAGCAGCCGCCAGGTCAAAAAGGGCGAAGTGCCCGCAGGAATCGCTGACCAGGCCCTCTATCAAAAACTGGCCGCCAAGCGCAGTGAACTGGCGGCCGCGAGCGGCAAGCCGGCCTACACTGTCTTCCCAAATTTTGTCCTGGTCGAACTGGCCAACCGCAAGCCGACCAGTGAACGCGAGGCCATCAGCATCCGCGGCATCGGCCCCGCCAAATTAAAGACCGTGCTGCCGGACTTTTTAGAGGTGATTGCCGAGCACAGCTGAGGTCGCCTACCAGTATTCCTTCACTAGTGGCGTGTCCGCTTGCGGACGCCTCGATGTCAGTTCAGTCCAACTGCTCCGCTCGCCGACAGCACCACAGGCGCTCGCAAGCGAGCACGCCACGGGTTCAAACCCTGAGTCTTACCGATCGACACACCCTCCGCAGGGCTACGAAACCTACGCCTTTTTCTCGCTGCTCAGCGCGGCTTCATACGTATGCCAGGGCAGACTGGCGCACTTAATTCGGGCCGGAAACTTACGCACCCCGGCCAGGGCAGACAGCTCACCGGAAGACTCGAAATCCATTTCCACTGTATCTGTATTTAGCATACGATCGACCAACTCAGTCAGCCCCTCAGCCGCCGCCAATCTTTTTCCTGCCAGTGCGACTGTCATCATCGACGCACTGGCTTTACAAATCGCGCAGCTGGCCGCCTCAAACTGAATAGCCGCAATGGCTCCATCCTCGACCCGCAGGAAGACTTCGATCTTGTCCCCACAGAGTGGATTATACCCCTCCGCCCGATGCGTGGCATCCGCCAGGACTCCGTAATGCCGCGGCCGTTTATTGTGATCGAGAATGATCTGCTGATAAAGATCGTGGAGGTCTTCAGACATGTTAAAACGCGGTCAAGGCTGCATCGGGATCCTCCGTGGGCGCATGACAGTGCGTGCCCAGGCAGACTTGGATGGTCCCCGCCTCCAATTCAACGCTTTGTTGGACAAAACTTCTACGCCAGGGCTTGGTCGCGAGGCGATCCCGCAGGGCTTGCGGATCGACCCCCGGACCAAATTTGATCACAGCGATCCCGGCCCGGTGACTGGCCACAGCTTCAAGGGCGTGAGCCACTCCGGCAGCCACCTTGCGGGCATAATCAGCGTAGGCGGGCAGAGTTGCCTCCAGTTCGGCAGCATAGCGCCCTGCACCCGTCAGGGCATACAGCCCACTCAGCGCGTGCAACATGACGGAGTTCCCCGCCGGCGTCGCATTATCAAACCACTCCTTACGCCGGGCTACCGGCGTCTCCGCGCCTTCTGCGGTGAAATAATAACCGATCGAGTGCGGATCACTGAAGCTGTCGAGAGCCTGATCCAGGCAAGCTTGGGCCCGTGCCTGGTAAATCGCCGCCGCGCCCGCATCGAGCCAGTCAATCTTGGCCGCCACCGCCAGGCAGGCCTCGGCCAGCAAGCCATAATCGTGCAAAAAGCCATCTACCCGGGCACCGCTCGCTTCGTAATAGAGCGACTTTAAGCGAATGCCACCCTTCGCTTCGGTGACCAGTGAGTCCCAGAGAAAGTCCAGCGCTTGCCGGGCGCGCTGTGTCCATTCAGGCCGGTTCAAATAAAAACCGGCATCGGCTAAGGCACGGATCAACATGGCATTCCAGGCCAGACTGATTTTGGTGTCCTTGCCTGGCGGCACTCGTTCGGCCGCCCGGTGCGCGAGTAGCTGCGCCCGTGCTTCACCCAAGTGCTCCCGCACAGAAAAATCGGCCTCGACCAGAGCGGGGTTACTGCGGCCATGCTCGAAGTTGCCTTCGGCCGTGATGTTGTAAGCCGCCCGCACTTCGCGGGCCAATGAGGGCCCCAGTACGGCATCGACCTCCTCCGGAGTCCAGACGTAGTAGCGTCCCTCCTCACCTTCACTATCGGCATCCAGTGCCGCGTAAAATGCGCCCCCGGGTGCCGTCATCTCGCGCTCCAGCCAGCCGATGGTTTCCTCAATCACCGCGGCATACAGGGGTGCCTGCTTATCGAGCCAACCGCGCGTGTAGGCCTCGATCAGGAGCGCATTGTCGTAGAGCATCTTCTCGAAGTGTGGGATCAGCCAATGGGCATCCACACTGTAGCGGGCGAAGCCGCCACCAAACTGATCAAAGAGGCCACCGTGCGCCATAGCCCGCAGTGTTTTGTGGCTGACCGCCTCGATGCGGCGTGCCAGGCCTGGCTGGACCAGCGGACGCAGGGCACCCAGAAAGTTGAGCGACATCGAGGGCGGGAATTTCGGTGCCCCGCCGAAGCCACCATATTGGTCGTCGTGGTTACCGCAGATGCCCTGCCCCGCCTCACTCAGCAGCTCCGTCGTCCACCCACCGCTCGCCCCACCGGTGCTGGTCGCCAGCGTGCCGGCCAAAATGTTCTTCTGGATCGCATCCGCATTTTCGATCAGTTCATTTTTCGAGCGTTTATAAAAGTCGGCGATCCGCATGCACATCTGCGGCCAGGGAATGATGCCCTGCCCCCGGTCTTCCGGCGGGAAGTAGGTGCCACCGAAAAAGGGGCGTCCGTCGGACAGACAAAACACATTGAGCGGCCAGCCTCCCCGCTGCTGGATCATCTGCACCGCCTCCATATAAATCTGATCCACATCGGGCCGCTCCTCGCGGTCGACTTTTACACAGATGAAATGCTTGTTCATGATGCCCGCGATATAGTCATCCTCAAAACACTCGTGCGCCATGACGTGGCACCAGTGGCAGGCCGAGTAGCCGATGGAAACGAGCAAGGGCTTATCCGCCGCTTCGGCGGCCGCCAATGCCTCCGGCCCCCAGGCATACCAATCCACTGGATTGTTGGCGTGTTGGCGCAAATACAGGCTGCTTTCTTCAGAGAGTCGGTTGGGCATAAAGTTCGGCATAGTCACGGTGGCTGAATTGCTTTCTATGCTCTTTAACTTATGGATGTCGAGGGTCTTCCACATGGCAATCAAGCCCTGCTTGCTCTTTCAACCACAACTGCGCTTGAAATTGGCGGCTTTCAGCGCAATCTAGTTCTTTTTATGTCTCTACACATCCGACAACGCACGAGTGGCTACAAGCCATGGCTCTTTATTTACTGCATCTTTGCGCTTTGCTGGATCACGGTGTTGCTCTACGCGGGTGGCTTCACCACGAGCATTAAGGCCGGTATGGCCTTCCTGGATTGGCCGCTCTCGGATGGCTCGATCAACCCGGAGGGTTGGATGACGGAGACGGATAAGCTGGCCGAGCATAGCCACCGCCTGCTGGGGATGAAGATCGGGCTGCTTTCGATTGGGCTGTTTCTCTGGACCTGGCTGCGGGAATCGCGGGCCTGGGTGCGGACGCTGGCGCGGGTGCTGCTCTGGTTGGTCATCTTACAGGGGGTGCTCGGCGGCGCTCGAGTGCGCTTCGATCAGCTCAATATTATGACCGATCACAACCTGCTGGCGCAGACCTTTGCCGTGATACACGCCTGCGGAGCCATGCTGGTGCTCGGCTTGCTGGTTGCCATCACCCTGGCCTGCTCGCGGCGCTGGATCGAGGCAACGCCGCGACGGGTGGCGGTGCAGAGCGCCAGCGTCAAGAACTGGGGCATCGCCGCGACCGTGACTATTTTCCTGCAGATTTTGACCGGGGCGATCATGCGGCACGCCGATGCCGGGCTGGCTATCGTGCACTTCCCGCTCTCCTCCCCGGATAGTCTCTTGCCGGCCTACTGGAATTTTGGGGTCGGCATCCACTTCATCCATCGCGTGGGCGCGATTGTGGTGACCGTGGTCTTGCTTATTTTTCTCGGTAAAGTTTGGGGCTCTCCACGGGCTCGGCAGGCTCTGGGCTACGGGGCACTGATGGTGACCGTCGCACTCGGGCTGCAAATATTCCTGGGGGCACTCACGATCTGGACGGTCAAAAACCCCTACGCAGCCACCCTGCACCATCTGGTGGGTGCTTTTCTCCTTGCCAGCACGTGGGGGCTAACTTTTCTAGCTCACCACCGGGGTGAGGCCGAAGCCGCAACTGAGCGTGTCCAGGCTCCCCATTAATCCAAACTCATTGAGCGCACCAAATACAGGCACCAAAGATGGCGCCTCCGATTCTGCAGGATCGGAGTTCTCCCTGCGCGCGCGCGTCCATGGCTACTATGAGCTGACCAAGCCGCGGCTGAGTTTCCTCTCGGTGGTGACGGCGGTGATCGGCTACCTCGCCGCCGATCCAAGTCGCGATTTCGGCGTGCTGGCCAGCCTGCTCATCGGCACCTCGCTGGCGGCCGGTGGGGCAGCGGTGCTCAACCAATGGCTGGAGCGCGAGGCTGATGCGCAAATGGTGCGTACAAAAGACCGCCCTATTCCATCCGGGCAGATCGCTCCCTACAATGCCCTCATGTTTGGTCTGGGGCTGAGCATCTTCGGCACCTATTTACTCTACGCGGGAGCCAATCCGCTGGCCGGGCTACTGACAGCGGCCACCGTCGCCTCTTATGTGCTGCTCTACACCCCCTTAAAAAAGCTGACTACCTGGAATACACTCGTCGGCGCGGTGCCCGGTGCCCTGCCCCCGCTCATCGGCTGGGCCGCAGCGGAAGGGCAAATATCCACCCTGGGCTGGATATTGTTTGCCATCCTCTTCCTCTGGCAGATGCCACACTTCTTCGCCATTGCCTGGACCTACCGCAAGGACTACGCTCAGGGCGGCTTTGTCATGCTCTCGAATTCGGATACCGATGGGGCCAAGGTCGCGCGCCAGGCCTTTATCTTTGCGCTGGCGCTCGTCATCAGCACGCTGCTGCCGACCCTGCTCGGCTATGCCAGCTGGGGCTACGGTGCCGTGGCCATCATCAGCGGCTGCTACATCCTGCGCCCGGCCTGGCACTTCCTCCACAGCGAGACCCGGGATGCGGCAGCGAGGCGCTTGTTTATCGCATCGATTTTCTACCTACCGGCACTGCTGATTCCGCTGGTGCTCGATCTTTGGCTACTCGCCTAGACTGTTGACGACGGCTCTCTACGACTGGACGACTATGACTTTCACTGAAGCCCTCCCCACCCTGAATGCCTGCCTGAACGGCATCGCTACACTGCTCCTGACCGCCGGTTTTTTCTACATCAAGACCGGGCGTGAGCAAGCCCACCGCGCCTGCATGCTGAGCGCCTTCTCGGTATCTGTCATCTTTCTGTTTTTCTATGTGCTCCACAAATGGCTGGTGCAAGGCGTCCACACCCCCTTCGCTGGCGAAGGGCTCTGGCGGGCGGTCTATTACGCCATGCTGATCTCGCATATCTTGCTGGCGATGCTGATCGTGCCATTGGTTTTAACCACGCTGACCCTGGCCATCCGGGGCAAGCGCGAGCGTCACAAGAAATGGGCCCGCTGGACCTTTCCGATTTGGTATTATGTCTCAGTCACCGGAGTCCTGATTTACGCATTTCTCTACCATTGGTGGTAATAAAGGGACTTTCCCATGGAAACCTCCATTTTACTCATCCTCACCCCTTTTATCACGGCGGGCATCGGCTGGTTGACCAACTGGGTGGCGATCCAAATGCTCTTCCGCCCCCGTCAGCCCATGCGGGTCTTTTTCTGGCAATGGCAGGGCCTGATCCCCCGCCGCCAACAGCAACTGGCCGAAGAAGCCGCTGAGATCATCGAGCGGGAGATCCTGCAACAGCATCGGATCCTCCACGAAATCCGCAAAATCGAGCTCGGCCCCCACCTGCAGGAAGCCGCCCATAAAATCGTCTGGCAGCGCATTGGACCCCAGCTCCGGGCCATCCCACTGCTCGGAAACTTTATCAACGACAGCACCCTGGCCAAGTTTGAAGTGATCGCGGCCACCGCCATGCAGGAAGAAGCCGTCCCGCTGATGGAAAAAGTCGCCACCCAGTTTGAAGCTTCCGTCAACCTCAAGCAATTGATCGAAGAAAACATCGCGGCCTTCGATCTCGACCGCCTGGAAGCCATCGTCAATCAAGTCGCCCGACGCGAGTTCCGCACCATCGAACGCCTCGGCGCCGTCCTCGGATTCCTAATCGGCTGCGTCCAGGTCGCTCTTTTCTGGGTGACCGGCTCGATTCAGTTTTAATGGCTCGAGAATCCAGACCTTTGATTTTCTGAACCTCGCTATCGCTCCGCCCCATATCCCGAAAAATTGTGGCGTGCTCGCTTGCGAGCGCCCCGACAGCGTTGTCGACCAAACAAGACGTAAAACCTGTAGCATAAAATCAGGTTTGATCTAAAATCAAGGGGGTTTGATCCAGTATTA
>REBV01000202.1 GCA_007692545.1 Puniceicoccaceae bacterium | reverse complement strand
AGCTTCGATGTATTTTATCGTAGCGCGGTGCTTTCTTGTGCGGCGTAGCTCGACTTGTCCGCCGAAGCTTTCGCGAAGGTGGAAGAGCGAAGACGGAAGCCCGCGGCCAGCCCTTGCCGCAAGCACCCATCCAAACTGCGGAAGCGCGCAGCTACGTCTAAAGTCTGAAGTGCCTTCAGCTTGAATTTCACCCCGCGCTTAAAATTGCACCCTTTTTTCAGGCATTATAGAAAAAACGCTTGCCAGGTGCCTGCAGAAGGCTACTTTCCCGTTTTTCATTTTTTAAATCAAGGAACTCCCATGGCACGAATTTGCGCAATCACAGGAAAACGCCCCGTAAAAGGCGGTCGTATCATCCGTAAAGGTCTCACCAAGAAAAGCGGTGGTATCGGTACCTCACTCGTTAAGAACACCCGGCGGAAATTCCGTCCGAATGTTCAGCGTATTCGCGTCAAGCTGCCCTCGGGTGAGGTTAAGCGCCTGTGGGTATCGGTCAAAGCGATCAAAGCTGGCAAAGTGACCAAAGCCTAAGCGCTGGAGCTTTATTGCTTCACATTATTACTTCTTTACAAAGCCCCGTCGCGACGGGGCTTTTTTGTGGCTTTCTCATTGCCCTTTTCGGGCGAGGGAGCAATTTTCCGCTTTCAGAACGCCTTTTTAAATCTATGAGCCAAAGCCTTATCTGGAACCGAAAAGACTTGATCGATATCGAGCCCCTCTCTCGCCCCGAAATCGAGACCATCTTCCGTGCAGCCACTGCCTTCAAGCAGGCGATGGAGGCCGACAATAAAAAGCAGCCTTATTTGGAGGGGCGCACCGTGGTGAATCTTTTCCTCGAGCCGAGCACCCGCACACGATTGGCCTTTGAGGTCGCGGCCAGCCGGCTAAGTGCCGACACCATTACGGTGACGGGTGAGGCCAGCAGCCTGACCAAGGGCGAAACTTTGCGTGATACCGCACGCAACATGGAGGCGCTCCGGGCGGACATGATCGTGATGCGCCATGCCGCCTCCGGCGCTCCCAACTATTTGAGCAAGGTAGTCGATATCCCGGTCATCAACGCGGGGGACGGCTCACATGCCCACCCCACTCAGGCACTGCTCGATGCCTTCACTCTACTGGAGAAGCTCGGCTCTCTGGAGGGAAAAAAGATCACCATTCTGGGTGACATTCTATTTAGTCGAGTGGCTCGATCCAATATCAGCTGCCTGCAGAAGCTCGGGGCCGAAGTCACGGTCGCCGGGCCGAGCACCCTCGTCCCCAAGCGTTTCGAAAGGATGGGGGTCAAAGTCAGCCACCGGCTCAAAGAGGCCCTGACGGATGCTGACGCCGTGATGCTCCTGCGCATTCAACACGAGCGCCAAACAGCCACCCACTTCCCTTCGATCGGCGAGTATACAAGCATGTTTGGGCTGAATAAGGCCCGGGCGGCCTGGCTCAAGCCAGGGGCCATTATCATGCACCCCGGCCCGATCAACCGTGGCGTCGAAATCGACTCCGAACTGGCGGACTCCAGCCAGTCCGTCATCCTCCGGCAGGTGACCAACGGTATCGTCATCCGCATGGCAGTCCTTCACCTTTGCTTTTGTGCCCACCACAAGCAGACTGTCCACTTGCCGTAGCGATTAACAAATCACTAGAATGTCTGAAAAAACCAAATTCGAGCAAGCTCTGCATAAACTAGCAGCCACTCTGACCAAGCATATCAGCACAGCAGATGGCCAGTGGACCGTCAAAGGCTTTATCGATACGTTCAGAAACGTCTATACCATTTCATCAGACACTAAAATCGTCTCTAAAATACTAGAAATTCACTTATTTCCAAAGATTCTCGCGTTTGCGGAGCAACATGAAATGGCAGTTGTACTGGCGGAACACCAAAACTACTATCCTGACATTTCGTTCGTATCTAAGAAAGATGAATCCATTAAGTTTGCAGTGGATTTTAAAACTACGTACCGAAATCCTAAAAAACCATGGCTATGTAATGGATTTACGCTCGGCTCACACGGGAAGTATTTCGAAGACAGAACTAGTAAAAAGAATATCCAATTCCCTTACGGCCAGTACGCTGGTCATTTTTGCTTAGGCATTATCTATGACCGCGCCGAAGGTGCCACTATTGATGAGACAAGACCTCATTCGATAGATGACCTACACTCAATCACATCCGTCATCTCAAACATCCAATTTTTTGTTGCTGAAAAATGGAAGATAGCAGGAGATAAAGGAGGTTCAGGAAACACGGCGAATATAGGCAGCATTCAAAGAATCGATGACATCATAAAGGGACGAGGCTTGTTCTCAAAACTAGGCGAAGAGTGGTTTGATGATTACTGGATGAATTTCGGAAAAATCACCGTAAAGACTGCTTCAGGTGAGACCGAGAAAATTAAATCTCTGATGGATTTCGTAAAATACCGCGGTGGCGATACCTCGATGATAGTTAAGAAAGACAATCAGGAATGAAAATCTACACCACAAAAGTACCGCCGATCAAATGCCAAGGCATTAAGACCAAACTGGTCCCTTGGATTAAAGCGATCTTACCCGGCGACCTTTCAGGCACGTGGATAGAACCGTTTATGGGCTCTGGAGTCGTCGCATTTAATGTCCGCCCAAAAAAAGCCATATTAGCGGACTCAAATCCACACCTAATCAATTTCTACAATGCCATTGCTACGGGAGAAATCACGGCTGGGCGGGCTAGGCAATTCTTAGAAGAAGAAGGTGCCAAGCTGATCCAAACCGAAGGTGAGTATTACTACACCGTGCGCAACCGTTTCAACGAGCACGGCAATCCGATTGATTTCCTTTTTTTGAATCGGTCCTGCTTCAATGGAATGATTCGGTTCAATAAAAAGGGAGGCTTCAATGTCCCTTCTTGCCGTAAGCCCAACAGGTTTGCACAAGCTCTCATCACTAAAATTTGCAACCAGATACAAATGGTATCCGACGTGATAAGCCTAGGCAATTACACCTTCATTAATCAGGATTTTGATCAGACCATCTCAATGGCTAAGAATCGTGATTTAATTTATTGCGATCCACCCTATATAGATCGACATGCAGATTACTTTAACGGCTGGACAGAAAATGACGAAGCTAGACTTGAGGCTCTCCTCTCGAAAGTGCCCTGCCCGTTCATTCTTTCAACATGGCATCATAACGAATATAGGGAAAACACATTTATTGATTCTCTCTGGTCTAAATATGAATTATTGACCCGTGAACATTTTTATCATGTCGGAGGAAGTGAGAAAAACCGAAATCCAATGATTGAAGCTCTCATTACAAACTATGAAGCAAACTTTGTAGAGTCGATAAGCCAGAAATCGGAACAGATGCAACTACTTGAGCCAAAAGGGGGCTACAACGTATAATAACGACGATCAAACAGAATTATGTCAGCTATACTTTGGATACAAAACGGCCGCGTCATCGATCCGGTTAATCAGCGCGACGCCATCGGCGATGTCTTCGCAGTCGACGGCGTGCTGGTCGACTCCTTAAGCGCCGCTCAAAAAGCCGAGGCCACAGTTGTCGACGCCAGCGGCCAGGTAGTGGCACCGGGCCTGGTGGATATCCATGTGCACTTCCGTGATCCGGGACAGACGCATAAGGAAGACATCGGCAGTGGCTCACGGGCAGCGGCAGCGGGTGGCTTTACCTCCGTCGTCTGCATGCCCAACACGAACCCGGTCTGCGACAATGCGGGCACCATTCAACGCATCACCGACAAGGTCGCGCGCGAAGCCGTGGTGCGGGTTTACACAACCGGCTGCCTGACCATCGGGATGAACGGCGAGCAACTGGCCCCGACCGGACAGCTTAAAAATGCCGGTGTAGTGGCCATGACCGACGATGGAAAGTGCGTCCAGAGTAACGAAGTCATGCGCCGGGCGGTCGAGTACGCCAACATGTTTGGGCTCCCGATCATGGATCACTGCCAGGATGCCAGCCTCACCCAGAACGCCGTCATGAACGAGGGTGAGTGGTCACTCCGGCTTGGCTTGCGCGGTTGGCCCAAAGCGGCAGAGGACATCATTGTGGCCCGCAATGTTATCCTGGCGGACCTCAGCGGGGCACACATTCACATGCAGCACGTCAGCTCGGCGGCCTCGGTTGACATCCTCCGTCGGGCCATCGCCCGGGGCATTTCCGTCAGCGGCGAAGCCAGCCCCCATCACATCGAGTTCACCGATGCCTGCCTGCACGACTACGACACGGGGTATAAGATGAACCCGCCGCTCCGCACCGAGGCCGACCGCGAAGCCCTGATCGAAGGGCTCGTTGACGGCACCCTCGCCTGTATCGCGACGGACCATGCACCCCACTCGCCCACGGAAAAGGACCAGGAGTTTGACGCGGCACCCTTCGGGATCATTGGGCTGGAAAACTCTCTAGCCAGTTCGCTGACAACACTCTACCACGGCAAACGCCTCGGCCTGAGCGAGGTCATCGCACTGATGACGCACAAAGGTGCTGAAATCTGTAAACTGGAGGCGGGCACTTTGAGCCCGGGCGCGGCGGCCGATATTTGCATCTTCGACCCGGACGAAGTCTGGACCGTGGACGCCGAAAAGTTTTTCAGCAAATCACGCAACTGCCCCTGGCATGGCAAGACGCTTAAAGGTGTCGTCAAAGCCACCTATGTAGGCGGCCGTCAGGTCTTCGACGGCGTATCGATCACGGTCTAAAGCAAGCGCATGGAATCACAATCGGTCGATTCACCATTGGTCATAGCCAGCCTCATTGTGTTAGGGATCCTGGGGGCCAGTCTTTGCCTATGGATTCGCCAAATCCGTCGGCCCCGCTCGGAGTTTGCGCCGGAACCCGGTGTCGCCGCCTGGCCGATCGGCTGGGTCAACTTCGGGATCTTTCTCTGCACCGTCGTAGCGTCCATATTTTTTATCCAATACTTCGCGGTAACGCTCTTCTTCGATGCACCCTCGGATTCGGAGAGTCCCCGCGAGTTGACGCCCTGGCTAGCAGTCTTTGGAGTCCTGCTGCTACAGCTACCGATGCTGGCCGCCTTCTATGGCTTACGCCACTTCTATCCCGGCCAATTTGCCGCACGCCTGAATGAGCGTGCGCTGTCACCCCTGGGTGCCGGCAAGCAGGCACTGATTTATTTCTTTCAATATTTACCCATCGTCTGGCTGGCAGCCCTCCTCTGGACCGCCCTGCTCCGTGTGCTGGAATCGATCGGGCTGATCGACGGGATGGAGCCGCAGGAATTGCTTCAGCTCTTCCAAGCGGGGGGAGACCCATTAGCTATCGGGTTGCTAGTCGTGATGGCTGTCGTACTCGCTCCCATCGTCGAAGAGATCATTTTCCGGGGCTGCCTCTATCGTTTCCTCAAGAGCCAGACCACAGTTCTGGCCGCGCAAATCCTCAGCGGCGTACTCTTTTCGCTGATGCACAACAATCTATTCTCATTCTTCCCCCTCCTTATATTCGGAGTCTTGCTCGCCCGCGTGTATGAGCGCAGTGGAAATTTGCTTGTGCCCATCTGGCTTCACGCCTTCTTCAACGGATTCAGCCTGCTCATGCTCTACCTGACCAGTCTGTCTGAATTCGTCCCTCAATAATTTTTGTCCTGTCCAAAACACATCCAATGAACACACCTCACGACAACGCCCGCATCGCTCAGACGCGCCCGCTGCTGGCACCCGCCATCCTGATCGAAGAAGTGCCACTTTCAGAACACGGCACTGCTGTGGTCGATCAAGGCCGGGCCGAGAGCAGTGCCATTCTCAGCGGCCGGGATGACCGCCTCTGTGTCATCTGCGGCCCCTGCTCCATTCACGACACCCGGGCGGCCATTGAGTACGCCCAACGCCTCCTACCCCTGCGCGAAAAATACCAGGACTCGCTGCAGATCATCATGCGTACCTATTTCGAGAAACCGCGCACTGTGGTCGGCTGGAAGGGCTTGATTAATGACCCTCTGCTCGACGGCAGCTTTGAGATCAACCAGGGCCTCCGACTTGGACGCAAACTCCTGGTCGACATTTGCGAGATGGGCCTGCCCACCGGCGCAGAATTCCTCGATACCATCATCCCCCAGTTTATTGCCGATGCCATCGCCTGGTCGGCCATCGGCGCACGCACCACAGAGAGTCAAGTCCACCGCGAACTCGCCTCGGGACTCTCCATGCCGGTCGGCTTTAAGAACGGCACCAGCGGGAATGTGCAAATCGCCATCGACGCCGTCCGCTCGGCTGCGCAATCGCACTGGTTCCCTTCGGTGACCAAGCAAGGCGTCACCGCCATCTTCCAGACCATGGGCAACCAGGACGCTCATTTGATTCTGCGCGGCGGCAACCGCACGGGCCCCAATTATGAGGCCGCTGCGATCGAGCCGATCCTCGCTCAGCTCAAAGCCGTCGGCCTGCCGCCCTATGTGATTGTCGATTGCAGTCACGGCAACAGTAACAAGGACTATACCCGACAAAGCGAAGTGGCCAAGGCGCTGGCGGAGCAAATAGCTGCTGGGCAAAGCGGTATCGCCGGGATCATGCTGGAGAGCCACCTCGTGGCCGGACGTCAGGACTACCGGATAGGCAACGAGAATGTATACGGCCAAAGTATCACCGATGCCTGTATCGACTTCCCCGCCACCGAAGCCATCCTGGAGCGGCTCGCCACTGCCGTGCAAAAAAGACGCTCGAATCCATAAAACGGGCAGCGGGTGTCCCCTACCCGCTGCCCAGCGTTTTTGGCCTGACGGAAGACCTACAACGTCGCTTGGTGCGTGAGGACACACACCCTCCGGAAATAGCCCTTGCTGTCCCTACCCGCTGTCCAGCGTGGCGTGTCCGCTTGCGGACGCCCCAAGCGTCTGTAGCCCACAAACCCAATCCACCACTCCACCACTCCACCAATC
>REBV01000281.1 GCA_007692545.1 Puniceicoccaceae bacterium | reverse complement strand
AAATAAATATTATCGTCCCCTGCTGCTGTGCTGGGTAGGGTGGGGCTACTAGCTGCGGTTGTGGGCGCGCCAGTTGCCGGAGGGGACTTTTTCTCCGCCGAGCTGCGCGATCTTTTCGGCGGTCATTTCATAAACCCATACAGTCGCGAAGGGGTCGCCGCTCGGATCGAAGGCTGGCGCGGTGCGGCGGATGTACTCACAGCTGGACGGATCGGCCCCCGGGACAAATCCTTCCAAGTGGTCAAGCGCTTCCATCGCCGACTTTTCCTCAAACACATGCATGTAGCCGTGTACCCAACCGCTGCCGCCCAGTATTACCCCTGGATACCCACAGGCGGCTAGGTGGTAGATGGTCCCGTGCACCATGGCGGGGATGGACGCAGTGACTTTCCCTTCGGCATACTGCGGCCAGTAGCGGCCGCCGGGTTTCAGGGTTCCGTAAACAAAGACGTAGTAGGGTCCGTTTTCTGGTAGGTCGCTGGTCATTTTGGCCGAAAAAGCGCCGGCCTTTGGCAAGGTCCGGCGCTGAAATCATGATTCAAACGAAGCTTTTGGCTCAATCTCTGGCGATGAGGGTGGCGAGGGCGACCACAACACCGTTTAGTACCGAGCTGATCCGGACGGCGTCGTGCACGTTGTCGTGCGTCAACCCTCCTTTGATCACTGCGGCTTCGTGGGCGCGGAGGCACATTTCGCAGCCAGCGAGCGCGGCCGGGCCGATCGAGAAGAGTTCGAAGTCGGTTTCCGTGGTCGCAACCTGTTTCATCCGCATCATCCGGAGATTTGCCGGGCGTTGATTATAGTTTTCGCTCCGCATGAGGTGGCGGAAGCGGTAGTAGATGGTGTTCATGCCCATCAGGGAAGCCGCCGCGCGAGCGTCTTCGATGGTTTCGGCACTGAGTCCGGCGGCATTGGCGTCGGCGTTGAGCGCGGTGATCAATGCTTCGTCGCGGATGTAGTAGGCCGAAGCGAGCGCGACGCCCCAGGTTTGTGCCTGGTTGAGCGACTCTCCTTCGAGGACTTTTTTCGCGTTGATGCGGAGGTCCTTCGCTTCGGTCGGAAGGGTGCTCAGGAGCTGGTTAATGTTTTCCATCGGGCTCAAACTTTGATCGTTGCTTCGCCTTTCTGCCAGTTGCAGGGGCAGAGTTCGTCGGACTGGATGGCGTCGAGGACGCGCAGCACTTCCTTAACATTGCGACCGACGCTCAGGTTGTTGGCCGCAGCGTACTGGATGACGCCGTGAGGATCGACGATGAAGGTGGCGCGCAGGCAGACGCCTTCAGTTGGGTCGAGGATGCCGAGCTCGCGGGCGAGTACTGGCGCGGCAATGAGCGGGATGCTGAGCGTGCGCAGGTCCTCGTGGTCGTTGCGCCAGGCGAGGTGGCAGAATTCGTTGTCGGCACTGCCGCCGAGGACGACGGTGTCGCGATCAGCAAATTCTTCGGCGTGTTTGCTGAATTCGACGATCTCAGTTGGGCAAACGAAGGTAAAGTCTTTCGGGTAGAAGAAGAAGAGCTTCCATTGTCCGTCAAAACTTTCGTTTGTGTATTCGGTGAGGTCGTCGTTGGTCAGGCCGTTGCAGGCTTTTACGCGGAATTGTGGGAATTTGTCTCCTACGGTGAGCATTTTGTTTTAGTTGTTTTAAGATTAATTTTCAGCTGAAGTTTTTTGAAAGGTAGACCGTGCAAGCGTCTTCCAGCATGTCAAGCCGCTCCTGTGTATCCGGGCACTTGCAGGGGCAGAGATAAGCAGGTGCGATGCCTGTTGCAATTTCCGCTGTTTACATCGCGCTGTCCTTTGGTATCCACTGGAAGCTTAATGAATCGCGTGTACATCAAGACTTACGGTTGCCAGATGAACGAGCGGGACTCCGAGGAGGTGGCCGCTTTGTTGCGGGCCCGCGGCTACGCGTTTGTCGACCATGAGGACGATGCCGATATCGTTTTGTTGAATACTTGCAGCGTGCGCGATCAGGCGGAGCAAAAGGCGATCGGCAAGGCGGGACGTCTGGCGCGCCGCAAGCGCAAGGAGCCGAATTTCATACTCGGGGTGATGGGCTGCATGGCACAGAACCGGGGTGGGGCGATCCTCGATAGCCTGCCTGATCTGGATCTTTTGATCGGCACGCAAAAGTTTCACCGTGTGCCGGAGCACCTGGATGCGATGATCGAGACGATGCGTGGGCAGGGCCCCCGTCCGAGCACAGTGATCGATCTGGAGGAGGAAGCGGGATCGCAAAACACGATCAAGGGTCACGATGTGGAGGGCGGGCCAAAGGTGTCCGCTTTTGTTAGCATCATGCAGGGCTGCAATATGAAGTGCGCCTACTGCATCGTCCCCAAAACGCGCGGGGCAGAGCGGGGGCGCCCGATCGATGCGATCATCGAAGAGGTCGAGCAACTCGCCGCCAATGGTACGCGCGAGGTGACGCTGCTCGGGCAGATTGTGAATCAGTACGGGATTCGCGAGTTTCCTTTTGTTGATGGTAAGAGCCCTTTTGTACAGTTGCTTGAGCGGGTCCACGCGGTTGACGGGATCGAGCGCATTCGCTTTACCAGCCCGCATCCGGTTGGGTTTAAGCAGGACTTGATCGACTGCTACGGTCGCTTGCCGAAGCTTTGTGAATATGTGCATTTTCCGATGCAGAGTGGGAGCGACCGGATTTTGAAGGCGATGCGACGGCCCTATTCGATTGCGAAGTTTAAGTCGATCATCGCGGCGCTACGGGCTGTGCGTCCGGACGTGTACCTCTCGACCGATGTGATTGTGGGCTTTCCCGGTGAGACGGAGGAAGATTTTGAGGCGACGAGGCAGGTCTTTTGTGAGCTTGGCTTCGATATGGCGTTTATCTTCAAATACAGCCCTCGGCTCGGGACCACCGCTGAAGAGCTGGGAGATCCCGTGCCCAAAGCGGTCAAGGAAGCGCGCAACCAGATCTTGCTCAATCATCTGTCCGAGCGTTCCTTGGCGCGAAACCAGCAGTTGGTCGGGAGTGTGCAGGAGGTGCTAGTTGAAGAGCCCGCCCGCCGTGGCGAAAACCTTTACACGGGGAGAACCCGGGGCTTCCGCCGCGTTGTCTTTCCCGGAAGTGCGCGCCTGGTCGGTCAGTTGGTTCCGGTGCTCATCCACGAGGCCACCGCTTCAACCCTCAGCGGAGAGCTCGTGCTGGGTGGGCTGGAGGAGTCCGAGGGCGGGGGTGTTTCGGATGCCGCGCAAGCGGCGCAGTCGGCACCTGCCTCGGCCACGCATTGAGCAGGGCTCGCCCGCGCTGCACCGCCGCTCAATACTGCGGCTTTTCCGCGTGCGGCAGGTAGCTGCCGTCCTTGAAACCTTTGAAGTAACAGCCGATCCGCGGGTGGTTTATCGGTCGACCGGATGTGTCCGGTTCCAGATTTGATTGAGCGGCGTAGGTCGAGAGGCCGCCGCTGTCGTGCACAAGCACGTTGTACCAGGGTTGGTTGCGGGGAGGCTGGGTTTTGTTTGAGTTATACCACTTGTCGTGTGCCTTGCATTCCGAATCAAACCCGACAACGACACCGCGGTAGCCGTGCACCTTGTGGTGCACCACGTCACCGATGGCGAAACATCGTGGCGTTACTTCGTTACCGTAATAGTCTGATAGTCCGATCATAACAGAGGGTAAAGATGAACCGATTTTCTGGAATTTGCAACGTTTGGCGGTTTATCGATCCGAGGCCGGTTTAAATTGATTCGGTCGATTTTGGGTTGAGCTGTCTTGCCGGATTTGCCAATACTTCCGTCCTATGGCACGACCTGTTACCCTATTCACCGGCCAGTGGGCCGATCTACCCTTGGAAAAACTGGCCAAAGCGGCCGCCGACATGGGCTACGATGGCCTTGAACTCGCCTGCTGGGGCGATCATTTCGATGTCGCTCAGGCGGGGCACCCTCAGTACCTGAAGGAAAAGTGGGAGCTGCTCGCCGACCACAAACTGAACTGCTTTGCCATTTCCAATCACCTCGTGGGCCAGGCAGTCTGCGACCCCATCGACGCCCGCCATGAGGCCATCCTCCCGGCGGAGGTCTGGGGCGATGGAGATCCGGAAGGCGTCCGCACCAGATCTGCCAGAGAGATGATTGAGACTGGCAAGGCCTGCCGCGCCTTCTTCGACGCCAAGCCCGCTGCTGCTGGTGAAGTCTCCTTTCCGGCAGTTGTGAACGGGTTTACAGGCTCGTCGATCTGGTCCGCCCTGTACGCCTTCCCGCCAACCAGCCAAGAATACCTCGACCGGGGCTTCGCCGACTTTGCCAAGCGGTGGACGCCGATCCTCGACGCCTTCGACGCGGTCAATGTCAACTTCGCCCTTGAAGTCCACCCCACCGAGATCGCTTTTGATACCGCGAGCGCCGAGCGCGCGCTGGCGGCGCTTTCCAACCATCCGCGTTTTGGATTCAACTACGACCCCTCGCACCTCGGATACCAAGGCGTCGACTACGTCGCCTTCATCCGGAAGTTCGCTGACCGTATTTTCCACGTCCACATGAAGGACGTGTGGTGGGGCCACGGTAACGGTGAAGCAGGCGTTTTTGGCGGGCATACCGATTTTGGTGATCCTCGACGCCACTGGGATTTTCGTTCCCTTGGTCACGGGGATATCTGCTTCGAAGAGATCATTGTCGCGCTGAATGACATCGGATACGCTGGTCCCCTGTCAGTTGAGTGGGAAGACATTCGGATGGATCGCTTCTACGGCGCGGAAGAAGCCTGCCGGTTCGTGCGCGGGGTAGATTTTAAGCCAAATAAAGCCGCCTTCGACGCCGCCTTTAACAGGAAGAACCAGTAAACCACAACCATTATGAGCAATCTCAAAAACCGTAAGCTAAAAATGGGTATGGTCGGCGGTGGGCCAGGTGCCTTCATCGGAGCCGTACATCGCATGGCCGCCGCCTTGGACGGTCAAATTGAGTTGGTCGCAGGCGCTTTTTCCTCCGATCCCAAAAAATCGGAAGCTGCTGGCGAGGAACTCTTTATTGCGCCGGATCGTTGCTACGGAAGTTTTCACGAGATGGCCAAGGCCGAGGCCGCCCGCGACCCGGACGACCGCATTGACTTCGTTTCCATCGTTACACCCAACCACCTGCATTTCGCGGTGGCGAAAACCTTTCTTCAGGCCGGTTTTCACGTTGTCTGCGACAAACCCGCCACCTTCGATCTCAAAGAAGCTAAAGCGCTGCGCAAAATCGTCAAAGCCACCGGAAAAGTTTTTGCCCTCACCCATAACTACTCGGGCTACGCCCTTGTCAAAGAGGCGCGGCACCTCGTTCAGTCTGGGAAGCTAGGGAAGATTTTGAAAGTGGTCGCCGAGTACCCGCAGGGCTGGCTTCTGGATGCCATTGAAAAGACCGATCAAAAACAAGCCGCCTGGCGGACAGATCCTGCTCGCGCCGGAGCTTCATGCTGCGTCGGGGATATTGGCACGCACGCCGAACACCTCGCCCGCTACATTACTGGTTTGGAGATCGAGAGCCTCTGCGCAGAATTCACCACCTTCGTTCCAGGACGCCAGCTCGAAGATGATGCCAATATTCTGGTTCGCTACAAAGGCGGCGCAAAAGGCATCATCTACGCATCTCAAATTTCGGCCGGTGAGGAAAACGGCCCCCACGTTCGCATCTACGGAACGAAAGGCTCCCTCGAATGGCATCAGCCCGAGCCCAACCAGTTGATCCTTAAGTTCCCCGACCAGCCAAGCCAGACCCTGCGCCCCGGCAATCCCTACCTGAGCAAGCGGACCCAATCCCTCTGCCGGCTCCCTGCTGGCCACCCTGAGGCCTTCCTCGAAGCCTTCGCTAATATCTACAAGGAAGCCGTTCGCGCCATGCGCGAAGCGGTGAAGGGAAAACAAAAGGCCAACAAAGCCTACGATTTCCCCACTATTGATGATGGTGTTTACGGCATGGCCTTTATCGAGACTACTGTGCGCTCCGCCAGCTCCAAGCAGAAGTGGACAAAATTCCCGAGCCTCTAGGCTGAGAAACTCGGGCAAGTAAAAGCCCGCAGCCGTTTCCGACTGCGGGCTAACTACTACCCTTAACTAACTCTACTACTCAACTAACCTTAAGTAGCTCCGACCTAGTGCCGGAGCATTAATACTGACTACGACTCCTCGCTAAAGTTCCAGCCCGAAAACGAAAATAAAAGGGATTCGATTAAAAAGCCCACTCTGTTAAGCAGATACATCAGCAATCTAGCTTTCTTGAGCCTAATATAATTTGTCAGACAAAACTTGACGGGTGTGGGCGGGTTTGGTAGGCATTTGGGATGAGACACATCAAGCCAAAGGGAGGAATTTATCATTGCATGAGCCGGACGGTGCATGGGCGGGCGATTATGGGGCGGAGGGAAAAGGAGGTCTTTCGCAAGATGCTCTGGCAATTGGCGGACTTTTCCGGACTGCGGGTGATCACGTACTGCGTGATGAGCAATCACTTCCATGTTCTGATCGAGGTGCCGGAGGAGCAGGTGGTGGATGATGCGGAGTTGGTTCGGCGCTTTCGAGTGCTCTACCCAAAGCCGACGAAGAGCGTGGCTATGCGGGCAGAGGACCTGGCGCAGTTGCTGGCGGAGGATGGGGAGCGGGGGCAGGCGTTGCGTGCTTCCTTACTCAGCCGGATGGGCGATTTGTCGATCTTCATGAAGGCCCTGAAGCAGCGCTACAGTGTTTGGTACAACCAAACCAACGAAACTTTCGGGGCTTTCTGGGCCGAGCGGTTTAGAAGTGTAATCGTTGAGGGTAAGGGCTTTGTGTTGCAAACCATGGCGGCTTACATCGATTTGAATCCGGTTCGGGCAGGGCTGGTGAAGGATCCGAAGGACTACCGTTTTTGCGGCTATGCCGAGGCGGTGGTGGGAGTAGAGGCAGCTTTGTCCGGTGTTCAGCGGGTAATGCGGGTTTTTAAAGAGGGTGATAATGCGGCAGATTATCTGGCGGGTTATCGTTAGATTCTATTC
>REBV01000276.1 GCA_007692545.1 Puniceicoccaceae bacterium | reverse complement strand
TTTTAATGGGCTATGCACTCTTGGGCTTCCTGATTGTTCCGGCCCTGGTCAAGCATTTCGGGCAGAAGTACTTACAGGAAAACTTTAGTGAGGCCTCGGCCATTGCGGCGGTTAAGATGAACCCGTTTCGTGCCTCGGTGCGGGTGGAGGGGCTTTTTGTGACTGATGCGGACAACACCTGGTCGGCAGCATGGGAGTCGGCAGAGCTCAATCTGAGTGCCGCCAGTTTGCTTCGTTTCTATCCGGTAGTGAATGAGCTGCGTCTGGTCGGTGCTGACCTGCGCTACGAAAAGCGAGCCACGGATTCGGCGGTGGATGATGTGGTGAGTCCAGCCGAAGACGGTGCCGGGAGTGATTGGCGCACTCTGGTCGGCGAGCTGAATCTGCTCGATATACCGAAACTACGCGTGGATTTACTGGAGGTCGAGGCAGGGCGCTTCGAATTCGTTGACCTGACGGCGGCGGGCACCTTCAAAAAGACGGTGGATCCGATTAATTTCACCCTGCGTGACCTGACCACGGTGATCGAGGGGACGAGTGATACCAGCATGCGCTTTCTGGCAGAAACGGATGGCGGGGGCCGTTTAAGCTGGGAGGGCGATTTGATGAGTCAGCCGATCCGTAGCACGGGGCATTTTTCGCTGAGTGGCCTGGCGATACACGATTTATCTCCCTATTTTGCAGAGCGGATCCGCTTTGATCTGAAGCGTGCGGTCTATGCTCTGGAATTTGACTACGAACTGGATTTTTCGGATTTGGAGCATCTCCTGCGCATTCGCCACGGGCAGATGGCCTTAACCGATGTATTGGCTGAACCCCTGGAGGGAGAACATCGCTTGATCTCGGTCGACTCGGTGCTGCTGGACGGTATCGATTTTCAATTCCCGGCGATGGCCCTGAAGGTGTCTCAAGTCACGATTGAAGATGGAGCCACCCGAGTTTTTCGGGATGCGGATGGGCAAATCAACTTGGCTCAGCTCATCGCCGTGCGGGAATCTCCCGCTGAGACCCTGGCGGCAGCACCACAGCGCGAAGATTCGTTGCCTGCGTTGAGCTACCGGATCGATCAGATCTCGCTGGTGAATTACCACATCATTTGGGAGGATGTCCTGGCAGCGGGCATGGCGAACCTGACGGTTGAGATTCCGCAGATGCAGCTTCGGGATGTTTCTTCCGATTTGCAGGCACCTTTCCGAATCGAGGCGGACTATCGGGTGGGGGATTCCGGCACGGCACGTATCGAGGGCAGCGTTGCCCCGGCCGGGCCTGAAGTGGACATTGCGTTGCAGGTTCAATCGCTGCCGCTGCAAATGCTGTCTCTCTATGCAGAGGAATTCGCTGCGACGGTGCTGGAGGCCGGGACTTTTGACTTCGAGGGGCGCCTGCAATATGCGAGTGCCGGTGGGCAGTCGCTCTCGGGCAATGCCGCGCTGATGGGCGTCGCGCTCAAGTATGATGCGGATGCAGGGGCAAATTGGTCGCGGCTCGGCTTGCAGGGGATTCAGCTGGAGCTGTCTCCGCTGGCCCTGCGCCTGGAGTCGGTTAAGATGGATCAGCCTGAATTCTTTTTCACCCTGACGGCTGCTTCAGAGTCGGCTGAAGTAGCTGGGCAAAGTGACACACCAGACCAGAGTGAAGCGGCCAGCAGCCGCCCGGCGACTCCGGTTCGTGTCGATTCAGTCGAGGTCGCAGGCGGGCGCTTCACCTTTAAAGACGCTCGTTTGGAGTCTGCTCCGGAGATACGCATCGACCGCCTGGATTTAAGTCTGATCGGGCTGGACCTGGCGGGTAGCGAACCGGCCCAACTCAAGCTCGACACCCGGATTAACGGCAGCCGTTTGCAAGCGGAAGGCGACATCGATCTGAATCAAATCAAGGAGACCACGCGCTTGAAAGCATCGCTGGAAGGGCTCTCCTTGCCGGCCTTTTCGGCTTACTCGGGTCAGGCGGTGGGGCGTGGTATCGGCAGTGGGCTTTTTAATCTGGAGGCGGACTGGCAGATCGAGGCTAGCCAGCTGCGAGCCAGCAACCGTATGCGGATTGAGGACTTTACACTCGGTGAGCGGGTGGAGAGTGATAATGCCACCCGCCTGCCGCTTGATTTAGCGGTCACTCTGCTCAAGGGACCGAGTGGTGTGATGGATCTCTCCTTGCCGCTCTCAGGAGACCTGAGTGATCCGAGAATCGGGCTGGGCCAAATCATCCGGACGGCTCTTTTCGGCCTGATCACCAATGTGGCCAGCTCGCCCTTTCGAATGCTGGCCGGTCTGGCCGGGGGTAGTGCTGACGAGGATCTGTCTTTTGTCAGCTTTGAGCCGGGCTCGGCTGAGCTGGGCACGGCGATGGTTTCACGTCTCAACACGCTGGCTGCTGCACTCAAAGAGCGCCCGGGTATCCAATTGAGCATGACGGCACAAATCTCGGCGGACGACTGGAGTAGCCTGCTCGAAAAAGAGCTGCGTCTCGATGTCCTGGCTGGAGCCGACCCCGAGGACGAAGCGCTTTTTCACAGAAGTCTGACCCAGCGCTACCGTGCATTCATGCGGGACGCAGGCACGCCGGATCGGGAAACCAGCGCCGAAGACGAAGCCGGACTTCGCACCATGGTGGAGGCTCTATTGCCTGGAATCGAGTTATCCAGCGAAGAACGTGCCCGCTTGGCCAGCGCCCGGACAGCGGTTATTCGAGAACATTTGGTAGCGGCACAGGGGGTTGACACCGAGCGTCTGTCTGTCGATGAAGCTGAACTCGATGCGAGCGATTCGGTCGTAAAGTTTGATCTCAAATAGTTGTCGCGCCCTATGCTTTCATCTGATAAACCCGCACCGACTTTTGACCGTCGTTTTCTCATCGATCTGGGGGGCGGCGGCGTGCTGTTCCGGCAGGCCGAGCAGCTCTTCGAGGCCCATGCGGTGGAGTCAGCCGAGTGGGAGAGCCCCGTTTTTTTTTTTTTTGTTTATGGGTGCTATGTGATCTACACCCCGGAACTCGATCTGCGCTCGACCGTTTTTGCCAAAAATACCTGCAACTGTTCAGCCGGGCGGCAGGGGAAGGTCTGCGTGCATGCCATCGCGGCGGCCATTCATTATGAAGCGCTGCAAGCAGAAGCAAAGTTTGCCAAGCCGGAAGCAAGCCCGGAAACAGCCCCTCCAAAGCTGGATCTGCCGGTTGAGACGGTGGCGGCGAAGCGCCCCGGCCTGCGCTCAATTCGGACGGGTGATGCCGGCCTGGCGCTGCGTTTACTTATCTTTCTGCCCCCAAATCTGGAAGTCGCGGCGGCGCGTGGGGGCATCGTGGTCAAACTCGATGCGGCAGCCGGACGTGAAATTCTCCCGTTGAACAAGCTCAATCCACGGCAGGACTACCGGGTCGACCCGAAGTATCTGGCCGCGCTGAGCCTGATCGAGTCGTGGTGTGGTGGCAAGCTGGCCAGTATTCTCCAATTGACGGGTGGCCAGCTGCGCCGTCTGCTGGATACGGTGCAGGGCGAGCCGATTGTCTATTGGGTGAAAAAACCGAATACACCGATCGACTGGGTCGGCCAGGTGCTGCCGGGGGTCACTGAGTTTCTCGGTGAGGCGGAGACAGAAGTCGATCCGGACGCGGCCGATCCGGTTGCACTCGAAGCCAGCCCCCCGCAGCGGACTAATGCCGAGTCGCCTCCGCCGAGCATCCGCAGTAATATCAGCCTACGCGAGCGCTCGAAGCCGAATCTTCGGCGCATGGCGGAGTCGAGGCGACCCAAGCTTTGGGAGTCGAGGCAGGAGGATTTTCCTGCGGCCAGCGCGGTGGCCGACTCGATGGAGGGCTATGGCGACCGGCGCGTCGTGGTCGACGGCTCGACCAACTACATCGCGATTCGACTGCCCGCCGGTGATGCCGATGCGACACAGCCGCTGCGCACTCTGCTGAAACGGGAGGGCTTTTTATTGGAACCGGGGAACCGTAAGTGGTGGCTGCGCGAGCGCCACAAAACGCTTAACTTTCTGGCGGCCCACTGGAACGCCCTGCGGGAGACCTGGCAGGCCGAGTTTACGGAGAACTTCCAGACTAAGCTGGCCGGGGTGGAAATCTCTGCGCTCCAGGTCGAGGCGAAGGAAGCGGGTGACCGATTCACCCTCGATATTAGCCTGAGTAAGAAAACAGATGAGAACGCGCTACGCCGGGCCATCGCCAGCGGCCAGCACTATGTCGACTCGGGGGAGGGCAGTATCACCTTGTTGGATCGCAACTCGGTTGAGCAGCTGCATGAGATTGAGCGGGCTGTCAGCGGACAGGCCGACCGCCCCTTTACGCCGACCTTCAGTAAACGCATCGACACGCAGGACCTGGCTGATGTGGAAGACCTGCTGGACGAGCTCTGCGCGGGCTGGCAGCCCCCGCAGGCCTGGCAATCCCGCAGCCGTGCGTTGAAGCAAGTCGGCGCACTCGAAGCGGCTCCCGTGCGTCCCGGTTTCGATGCCATCTTGCGCACTTATCAACGCATCGGTGTCGCCTGGCTTTGGCACCTTTACCGTCACCAGCTCGGGGGGATTTTGGCCGACGAGATGGGCCTGGGCAAAACTCTCCAGGCACTCGCCCTGGTTGAATGTATTCGTTCTTCAGATACGAAGCTGTCAGCGGGGCAGTCACTCAAGCCCGCTCTCGTCGTCTGTCCGGCCAGCCTGGTTGAAAACTGGCTGCGTGAGTGCAAGCGCTTCACCCCCGGCTTGCAGGCGATCAAACACCACGGCCCCGGGCGCGCCAAAGAACCCGTCCAGCTGGAAGCGTGCGACTTGGTCATCACCTCCTACGGGACGCTGCGTCAGGACGCTGAATTGCTCGGCACGATGGACTGGTGTGTGGTGATCGGTGATGAGGCGCAGCACATCAAAAACCGTCGCAGCCAAAATGCCCGAACCTTGACCAGCCTGCACGCCGATGGACGTTTCTTACTGACGGGCACACCGGTGGAAAACTCGCTCGACGACTTACTCTCGCTTTTCAGCTTTCTCATGCCCGGCTACCTGCAAAAGGCTGGCGCTAAGCTCTCGCAAGACGACAAGGCCTGGCACAGCAAGCGGCAGACCGAACGGGCGGCGGCCTATATCCTGCGGCGCACCAAGAAAGAAGTGGCCCCCGAGCTGCCGGATAAAATTGAGAAGACCTTTTTCTGCGAGCTTGGCAGCAAGCAGCAGCGCTTCTATCAGGACACGCTGGAGAAGACCCGGCGCGATATCTTTAATCTCGAAATGTCCGGGGCCAATACCGGGCGGGTGCAGTTTGCCGCTTTCACCGAACTGCTCCGTTTGCGGCAGGCCTGTGTCGACCCCCGCATCCTGGATGCCGCCTTCCCCGAAAAAGACTCGGCCAAACTGGCGGCTTTCGACGAAGTGCTCGACGAGTGCCTCGATGCTGGCAGCCGGATGCTGGTTTTTTCCAGTTTCGTGACGGCGCTGCAATTACTGGCCGAGCACTTGGAGCAAAAAGGGCACAAATTCGCCTACCTCGACGGTAAAACGAAGAACCGCCTGGCTATCTGCGACCAGTTCAATCAGGACGAAAGTATTCCAGTCTTTCTCATCTCCCTCAAAGCCGGCGGGACGGGCCTCAATTTGACCGGAGCCGATACGGTCCTGCACTACGACCCCTGGTGGAACCCCGCAGCCGAGGCCCAGGCCACCGACCGGGCCCACCGCATCGGCCAGACCAAGGTAGTCACCAGCATCAAGCTGATCGCCGCCGGCACGGTGGAGGAAAAGGTGCTGGAGCTCCAGGCCAGGAAAGCGGAAATCCTCAAAGAGCTCTTTGAAGAATCCGAAGCGGCCAATGCGAAAGTCAGCTTGGATGATATCAAGGGGCTTTTGGCCTGAGGAGAGCCAAGGCCGGTTCCCTTTGAAAATGAAACAACGCATCAGTGATACGTCTTATGCTCGTGAAATGAGCGGTCGCCTCAAAACGATGCAATCTGGGCATGAAGTTCAGCGTGATGAGGTATTGGATTTACCGTCCCGAGTATAAGTCCCAAGCAGCCTAAAGTTAGCGCCATTCACAGCCGTTTGCATTTTATATGGCAAGATCGGTCAGTTGATATAGCAGCGCGTAGCCCCGTCGTCATCCGCCCCCGCTGCATAATCGAGGGGCGCGTGGTGCGGCGGTCAGGGGGCGGTAGATTTGGAACTGTTCAGCGTTCCGACCAAAAATAAGGCTCACGGCGAAGGTCGGCGACTGCTTTGATTCGGATCTCCGAATCAAGCACTTCATAAACCAGAGCGAAGCTTTTAAAGCGCTTCAAAGGCATCCGTCGGTCATTCTTGTAAAAGGTCCGCATCACCAGCGGATCACGCTTCACGAAGGCAAGTGCTTTTCGGTATTCCTCGATAAATCCGATTCCGAGTTCAGGATCGATTTCCCGGTAATAATCGTAAGAGCCGCGCAAGTCGGCTTTCACCTCCGGATGAAAACTAACCTTCATTCAATAGCAGTTTATCAACAAAAGTCTCCATCGAAGCCTCTTCGGCAAGTTCCACTTCACCGCTTTCGATTTGGGCGTTGCGGCGGTCTAGTTCGCTTTGCCATTTGGGGTGAACCGCATCGGAAGCTTGTTGTTCGGCCCACAGGGCGTGGATCACGGACGCGGCTACATGTTGCCTTTCTCCGGAAAGGCTGCTGAGTTCGCCGACGATTTCTTTTAGCGCAGTAGTCATAGTTAGTAGTAAGATAGCACTCTACCGAATTTATTCAAGTTCACTTTACTGAGCGTTCGGATGCGTCTTTTCGTAGACCTCGCGCAAGTGGTGGAAAAGACGGGCATGCTTTGACGGAGCGCGACAGCGCGGAGATGGCGCAAGCCCCGAAGGGGTGAGGAAGCCGGGTGCCCTTTGGGCGGCTAACGAACAACGGCGACCCGGGTAGCTCCCTGACCGCCCCGCCGTCCCGCGCGCCCCCGCTGACTTGTCGGTGGAGCGCCCAACGGATCTTATGTCAAGGCTCACGCAGGCTCATTGTCTGAGCAGG
>REBV01000298.1 GCA_007692545.1 Puniceicoccaceae bacterium | reverse complement strand
GGGCATAACGGCATTGCCGACATCCTCTCCCAAGTCGGGGACGGGTTCTTCCGCAACCGGATCGGTATCGGAGCAAAACCGCACAAATCGATGGACCTGGCAGACTATGTGTTAAGCCGACTGACGGCCGACGAGACAAGTTTGCTTGACCAGCAGATGACCAACTACTTAGACCATATCAAAACAATCACCACGCAAAGCCCCGAACGGGCGATGATCTTTATAAATCAACGAAAACCTCCCATTTCTCATGAGTGAAAAAAACGAAAAATCCTACAAAGCCACTTTCATCCTCGACCTTCGTAAGACCGAAGACGACGCCCAGAAAGTAACGGCTGACATCAGCGAAATCCTCACCGCCGCCGGTAGCTCCGTCGAAGGTAGCGAAGACCTCGGTGTGCGCGACTTCGCCCGCGCCGCTGATCAGCGCTTCACGCAGGGGCACTACGTCGTGGTTGACTTCAAGTCGAGCGACTCGAAGACCCCGGAAGTTCTGAAGGAAAAATTGCGTCTCGACAAGCGCGTGAATCGCATCTTTGTTGAGGCTAACTAACACAAACGTGCGGAATGCATCCGCACGCTAGCGCTGATGGCATCCTTCAATAAAGTTATCCTGATGGGGAACTTGACCCGCGATCCAGAGTTGCGGGTGACGTCCTCTGGCCTTTCCATTTGTAAGCTGGGCCTCGCGGTTTCCCGCTACTACACCACGAAAGACGGGGAGAAGAAGGAGGAAACGACCTTTGTCGATATTGATGCCTTTGGTCGTCAGGCCGAAACCATCAGCAAGTATATGCGGAAAGGGCGTCCGATCTTCGTCGAAGGTCGCCTGCGTCTTGACCAGTGGGAAAGTAAAGAGGGCGAAAAGCGCAGCAAACTTGGTGTCGTGCTCGATAATTTCCAGTTCATCGGTGGACGCGATGATAATGATAATGAAAGTGGCGGTAGCAGTAGCGGGGGGGGCGGTTACGAAGACGCCTCGCCTCCAGCTCGACGTCCCAAGCAAAGCAGCGCACCAGCTCCGGATGGGGCTGATGAAGATGTGCTGGATGATGACGTACCATTCTAAGCCCTGTCCTAAAACGGCAAGCTTTCGAGTTTAGGTTCATATCAACGGTGGATTTTGATTGTCACCCCGTCACGCCTGTCTGAGCTTCTATGGTGTGAGAAAGACCGGCTACCTCCTATTATTGCTAACTATCCTCGCGGTAGCTTTTTTTGTGTGGACTGTTTCGCGCGATGATGCGCCAGTTCAAGTTGAAGAGGAGCCCGCAGAGGTAATGCCTCAAGTTGTTGAAGAAGAGGAGGATGATTTTGGGATGGATGACCTCGTCACGGTCGATGTGGCTCCGGCCGAGCGCCCCGCGAATACCATCGAAGATGAAATGATCTTCCGCTTCGATAGCGAAGAGGAATTGCAGCGCTTTCTTGCGGCGTTACAGCGCGAGGGCCTTGCACCACGTGGTGTCTTGCGGCAGCTTTACGCCGTGCGCGTCTCGGAGCGGGTTGCCTTGAGTCTGGATCCGCGTGCCTACGGCGGACGGGAAGAGCACAACTTCTACTCCGCCCGTCCGGTGCCACCAGAAGCATTTGCGCCAGGGCTTTTTGCGCGTTTGCAAGGCTTTGGGTTAACCGCTGCTGAAATCGCCCAAACTGGGGATAGTACATCCGGTCAAGGCGTCATCGTGGCGGTGCTTGATTCAGGCGTCGATCCGGATCTGGATTTTGAAGACTTGCGGGGTGTTTGGCTCGATTACGTTGGCACGGAGCCCAGTTATCGACACGGTACTTCCGTCGCATCCATCGTTGCCGGGCCGCTCGGCATCGCGCCAGCCACGACCATCCTGAGCGTGCGCGTGCTTGATGAAAATGGCGTTGGCAATAGCTTTGATCTCGCCCGCGGGATTATTGAGGCGACGAACCACGGTGCCCGTATCATCAACATGAGCCTGGGCGTCTATGGCGAGAGCCCAATCCTGCTGGAGGCCATTCGCTATGCCTACGATCAGGGAGTCATCATGGTGGCTTCAGCGGGAAATGAGGCGGTTGATCGTTTGCCTTATCCAGCGGCTGATTCACGTGTTCTCGCGGTCACCGCGATCGATGCTAATCGGCAGCATGCACTTTTTCCGAACCAGGCCCGTGGCATCGATTTTGCCGCGCCCGGGGTCGGTGTGATTGTTCAGGATGGGGAGGGGGAAAGCCTCTTTTCCGGGACGTCTGCGGCAGCGCCGATGATATCCGGTACCTTGGCTTCGCTGCTTTCGAAAAATCCCGCCCTCGCTCCCGAAAGCGCTATCGGCATCATTCGACAAAATCTGGATGATGCTGGTTTGCCCGGGGCGGATGACACCTTTGGCGGGGGCATTGTTAGCTGGGATCGCATTGAGCGAAGGAACCAAACCAACGTCGTGGATGTGGCCATTGCCGATATCCACATCCCGCACGATGCGGTCCCAGGCCAGACAACACCGGTCACCATTTTGGTTCAGAATCGAGGCACCGCCTGGTTGGGCGACACCACGCTGACCGTTCAAACCAGCCAGGGCGAGCCGGAGACCTTTACCGTCGGCTCGCTCGACGCTGGTGGTGTGGCTCCGCAGGTGATTTATGTTTCCATGCCGAACCGGGATTCAGGAGAATTTGTCGATGTGCTCGCGCAAGTTTCCCCGCCAGGCAACCGGGAAGACGTCGATCTTTCCAATAATTTACGGGTCCGTCGGATTTCGGCCGCTCCTTCCGCGGAGTGAGTCGCGATCGTTCTGAAATTCGGCGGTTGTTTTTTCCCGGAAAGCACACTAGCTCCTGCTTATATGAACGATTCTGAAATTATCGACCCCGGCACCGCAGAGGGTGGGGAAGTCGGCTTGGTCGAGTACCAGGATTTTGTTTCGGAGGCACCCTTTGTTTTCGAGTCGGGCGACGCCATTCCGCGTCTGGTCATTCGCTACGAGACTTATGGCCACCTGAACAAGGCAGCGGATAATGCCATCATCATTTGCCACGCGCTGAGCGGTGACCACCACTGCGCTGGTGTGTACAGCCTGACCGACCGCAAGCCGGGATGGTGGAACCACATGGTTGGCCCGGGAAAGCCTATCGATACCAGCCGCTACTTTGTGATATGTTCAAACTGTGTCGGCGGCTGCCAAGGTTCAACCGGGCCGGGATCAATCAATCCCGAAACAGGGAAGCAGTATAATCTCGATTTTCCGGAGCTGACTGTCGCCGATATGGTCAACGCGCAGGCCCTGCTACTCGACCACCTCGGCGTCGGGCGTCTGCACGCTGTGATTGGTGGCAGTATGGGAGGCATGCAGGCCCTGCAGTGGATCATCAGCTACCCCGAGCGCGTAGCGCGTTACCTCGCCTTGGCCACGGGGGCCCGCCACACGGCACAGGCCATCGCTTTCAACGACACTGGCCGTCAGGCGATCATCACCGATCCGGACTGGAAGAATGGTGCTTACGCCGCCGGCGAGGGACCTGCCCACGGTCTGGCAGTGGCACGCATGATGGCCCACATCACTTACCTCTCGGATAAAGGGATGGAGAACAAATTCGGACGCAGCCGACGCTCCCGGAAAAGGGAGGCGGGGGACCGCTTTGATGTCGAGTTCGAGGTTGAAAGCTACCTGCGTTATCAGGGGCAAAGCTTCGTTAATCGCTTCGACGCCAACACCTACCTATATTTCACCAAAGCGCTCGACCACTTCGATCTCTACGGTCCGGAGAATCGCCTGGATGAAGCCTTTTCGGTGGTCGAAGCCGAAGGCCTCGTGGTTGGATTTACCTCCGACTGGTTATACCCGCCGCAGGGGAACCGGGAGATTGTCGAGGCGATGCTCCGCCTCGGTAAGCGTGCCACCTACGCTGAGCTCGCAATGGATTTCGGGCATGACTCCTTTCTGGTTCATGCCCCCGAGTTGTACGAATTGATAACCCGCTTTTTGCATCGATGACAAAATCAACCGGTATCGTAGGAAAGCGGCGCCAAGTCGATTTTCAGATTATTGCAGACTGGGTCGGCGAGCGCGACCGCGTGCTCGATTTGGGCTGTGGACGGGGCGTCCTGATCGAGTACCTTATGCAGAAGAAGTCCGTTTACGGTGTTGGCGTGGATGTCGACTTCGATAAGATTCTCAGCTGTGTGAAGCGTGGGGTGCCAGCTTACCAAGGCGACGCTCAGGAGATCCTGAAGTGCTTCGGTGACGACTCCTTTGACCGCGTTATCTTCAGCCGCACGGTTGAGCAGTTGGCTCGCCCCGATGCCATCATGCTGGACGCCCTCCGGGTAGGGAAGCGAGTGACTGTCGGTTTTGTGAACCACGGCTTTTGGTTAAACCGGCTTAATTTCCTCCGTTCGGGTAATCGTACCCACAACGAGGTGTATCCGAGCTTGTGGTACGAGAGTGCGCCGTCCAACGCATTTTCGGTAGAGGAGTTTGAGCGCTGGTGTCGCCATCGTTCCATTCGCATCCACCACCGGGTTTATCTCGGGCGGGACTGGAAGCGGCCCTGCTTGCGCTTTCCCAACCTGCTCGCCGGGTATGCTATATATGATCTGGGACGAAGCATCGCTCCTTCGCCGTGAAGGGGCTAAAGTGTGTTTGACGGAAGATTGCAATCGTCCGCTGCTATCGCATGATTTCCTAATTCCCATGGACAAACAAAGAGTATTTGATCTGTTGATCGCTGAGGTGAAACGCGAACTGGAAGGTGCCCGGGCCGCCTCTCTGGACGCCGCAGACTACGCGACCAATGAGGAATCGCGGGCTGATTCGCAGTGGGATACCCAGGGCTTGGAAGCTTCTTATCTGGCGGCAGGCCAAGCGGGACAAGCCCGGCACTGGGCGGCTGTCCTCGATGATTTGGTCGGATATCGGTCGACGATTCTCGCCGCCTACAGCGTCGTTCAAAACGGTGCCCTCGTGCGTTGTGAACTGGATGGGCAAGTCGAGGCGTTTTTCCTTTTGCCGAGCGGCGGCGGGGTTGAGCTCTCGGTCGACGATACGCTCGTCACCGTCATTTCACTTAAGTCTCCCTTCGCGGCAGCCCTGCGCGGGCGCAGCGCAGGGGACGTCTTCAAATTACCCAGTGGCTTGAGCGGAACGGTCCTCTCCGTTTCCTGATTTTAACGAAAAGAGAGCCGCGGCCCCTTAATCGTCGCTTGGCCTTTGCCTGCTTTCTGTTTCATGTTAGGGTTCGTCTTTATTTCGGAAACCTTACCTATGATGTTAGTTGATTGTCACATGCACACCCCTCTCTGCGGACACGCGGTGGGGCTTCCAATTGAATATGCCCGAGCCGCTGCGGAGCGAGGCATCAAGCTGATTACCGTGACGTGCCATGTCCCGATGGAATGGGGACCCTTTGGCCAAGCAGGGATTCGCATGCAAATGGATGAACTGCCGGGGTACTTTGATCTCGTCCGTCAGACTGCTGCCGAGGCGTCGCAGTTTGGCGTCGAGGTTCGGGTCGGCATCGAGGCCGAGGTCTTCCCCGACGAAGCGCGGCTTGAGCGCATGGATGCTATCCTGAGCAGCGAACCCTTCGATTTTGTGATCGGCTCCCTCCACCACCAGTGCCAGAGCTACCAGCTATGGCTTGAGGAAAATGGGGTAGAGGATGATGAAGCCATCATCGACACCTATTTTAAACACCTCACCGCAGGGGTGCGGAGCGGACGCTACGACACGATCGGCCATCCCGATGTTATCCGGATCTACGGAACGGTCGCCCAGTTTGATCCAGCCCGTCACGAAGACCGTATCAAAGCATACCTGAAGGCGACGGTCGAGGCGGATTGCTGCATGGAGGTCAACACCAGCGGCCTGAGTAAAGGCGTTTACATCGTTCATCCGGACCCCTTGATTCTGGATTGGGCGCAGGCGCTTGGCGTGCGCCTGACGATTGGCTCCGATTCCCATCGACCGGAGTCAGTTGGGCAGCACTTTGACACTGTTCTGCCGATGTTGCGGACCAAGGGGTTCCATGAGGTGCACTACTTTCGCGAACGCCAACGCTTTAGCGCAAAAATACCCGTGCCCGAGGGGCAGGCGACCGAGAGTACCGCCTAAACTGTGATTCTGTGGTTCACTCGAGGTTTTCTTGGCTATATCTGAACTTTTTGGACGCTGAACAAACTAAGTTAAGTTTGGATCTAAGTTGACCCATTTTTTAAACTGTTGTTAGAAATTTATCTTGGTCGCTTTTTTATGCATCTTCGTACCCCCACTTTTTTCTTCTCTTTAACCTTTAGCTTGTGGATTGCCACGGTCGCAACAGCTGAGTACCCCGAGAGCTCCCTCGGCGAAGAGGTTGCAGGTGAAGCACAAGCGGCAGCAGTTGAGACGGAAAGTGACTACCTCAGTTTGAACGAAGTGCTTCGGTTGGCTCTGAAAGAAAACCTTGGCTTACAAATCGACCGAATTTCACCAGCCAATGCTTTAGATGGAATCCTCATTGAAGAGGCCGCTTTTGATCCGCGCCTGAATGCGTCTTTCGGGATATCCGAGACGCGCTCAGCGGCGCGCGGCAGCGCGCTGGACGATGTTGCCACACCGCAGAGTGATAGCCGTCAGTTTCGAATCGGTGCGGATCGCCAGCTAACAACCGGCGCAACGGTGGGTGTGGATTCAAATATCGGTCGGTCCACGACCAATAACCTTGCCGCCCGTAACCCGGATTGGGGTTCTGATGTAGGTGTCTCGATACGACAACCGCTGCTACGCAATCGCGGTCGCGAGGTCAACTTGGCTCCGCTCGCGCGTGCCCGCATCGGGAGTGATCAAGCAGTCGACCTTTTTAAGGATTCCATTATGGATCTCGTCAGTACCGCCGAGATTGCATATTGGAATCTGGCGTTTGCGCGCGCTCGACGGGATTTCTTTTTGTCCAGTCTGGAGCTGGCTGAGACCATCCTTGAAGAAAACACGGAACGCGAACGGCTCGGCCTTGCCACGCCCATCGAAGTCTTGCAAGCTGATGCCGAGGTGG
>REBV01000187.1 GCA_007692545.1 Puniceicoccaceae bacterium | reverse complement strand
TCGATTTCCGGGGAGGTCAAGCTACTCCCTGCCAACAAGGGCTGAATCGCAGAAAGGTTCGCCTCGGAGTGGGGGACCTGGCACCCCGCACAAATGGCTGCAGCTTGTGCCAACTCGCAGCGGTGGCGCTGCCCATAGTCGATGGAAAGCGCCTTTAGCTCATGCCCGGCGTCGAGCAAGTGGTAAAGAAGGACGGTGGAATCGAGCCCCCCGGAATAAACGATGACGGTTTTCATGAATTCAGTGACTTGGCCGGAATGGCGGAGCCCTGGGAATTCACCGAGCAGGGCCTTTTTAGCTAGCTATACACTGCCCAAGTGTTGTTCGGGCGCAAGTGCAAACAAGGAACCTTGACAAGAAGAGTGTGCTGGCTACTTTGGCGGGTTCACTTTTAAACCCAGCAACACTTAAGAGCGGGCCTAGCCTGCTTTTTTTATTTTTAGCACCCAATGAGCCACGAGATACTATCAGTTTTAGAATACATGGAAAAAGAGAAGGGCATCCGTCGTCCAGACATGATCGAAGCCATCTCAGGAGCCATTGCCAGCGCCGCCCAAAAAGGTGTCAGCGCCGGTCAGGACATTCGTGTCGAAATTAACCCCAAGACGGGTGCGCTCAAGGCTTGGAGCCTCTTGCAGGTCGTCGACTCAGTGGGTGATGCCTCACTTGAAATCCACGTTGAGAAAGCGCGCCTGATCAAGCCGGACGCTCAAATCGGGGAGACCATCGAGAAAGAGGTCGATCCTGCTTTCCTGGGTCGCATTGCTGCCCAAACCGCCCGCCAGGCGATCATGCAGCGTATCCGGCAGTTCGAGAAGGACCGCATCTATGATGACTATAAAGACACCGTTGGCGACATTGTGACCGGCACCGTCCGCCGCCGTGAGCGGGGTGATCTGATTATTGACCTGGGCAAGGCTGAGGCCATTTTACCGCCCCGCGAACGTGTCCCCGGTGAAGATTACGCCCCGGGCGAAAGTATCCGCTGCCTGCTGCTCAAAATCGAGCAGACCAACCGTGGGCCCGACATCATACTTTCACGTTCCAATATTAATTTTGTCCGCCGCCTTTTCGAGCTCGAAGTCACCGAAATCGCCGATGGCACCGTTTCTATCGAGGCCATGGCCCGTGAGCCCGGGTATCGCACAAAGATTGCCGTCAATAGCAACGACCCAAAGGTCGACCCCGTCGGTGCCTGCGTGGGTTCACGCGGCGCACGTGTCAAAACGATCGTCCGCGAGCTCGGAGGCGAAAAGATCGACATCATCCGCTATTACTCGAATCCATTGCAACTCCTCGAGGAAGCCCTCAAGCCAGCGATACCTAAAAACATTAAGGTCAACGAGGTCGAGCGCCGCATCCATTTTGAAGTGGCCGAAGACGACCTGTCCATCGCCATCGGCCGCCGTGGCTTCAACGCAAAGCTGACTTCCCGCCTCCTCGGCTGGAAGCTGGATATTGCCAAAGAGGAGAAAGAGGCCGTCGGCTTTGACGAAAAAGTCGCCAAAGCGGTCGAGGGCCTCAACGCCATCAACGGCCTCGACCCGGTTGTCGCTTCACGCCTTGTCGGAGCCGGCTTTGCCAGCCCTGAAGTATTTGAGGGTGTCACCGCAACTGACTTGGTCGACGCTGGCTTTAGCGTCGATGAAGCCGCAGACGTCATTTCAAAAGTGGAAGCCTACTTCCAGCAGACCGGCTGAGCATCCGCTTCGTCCGCCCACCCGCAATAACCTGACTTAATTTAACTCATTTATGAGTGTTCGTATACACCAGCTGTCCAAAGATATCGGAATGGAGAATAAGGAGCTTCTTGAGCTTCTGAAAACCCGTGGCTTCGAGGTGAAGAGCGCTTCCAGCACGATTGACAATATTTCCGCCGACGCCCTCCGCGAAGAATTCGCTCAAGAGGCTTCACCAGCCCCGGCAGCGGAAACTGAGGCGCCTGCGCCTGAAGAACCAGCCACGCCGGCCGCTCCAAAGCTGCCGGAGGGTGTTTTTGTGAAGTCTGCGGCCGATATCGAGCGTGAACGTAAAGAAAAATTAGCCGCCGCCGAAGCAGAAAAAGCAGCCAAGGCGGCACCTAAGTCTGTCGAAGCAGCTGAGCCAGCCTCGCCAGCGCCAGCGCCCAAAGCATCGACACCGCCGCCAGCGCCTAAGCCGCCTGCCGGCCCACCCAAGCCGCCTGCTGGTGGCCCGCCGAAGCCTCCAACTCTACCTAAATCTCCAACTGCAGCATCGGCAGTGCCTCAGTCATCCACCCCAACTGGCGCGGCGATTCCACCAAAAACTTCCGAAGCTCCCGCCGCCGCCTTGGCGGCGGATACACCCGAGCCCGCAGCACCCAAAGCACCTGCTGGACCGCCTAAACCTCCGTCTCCTGCTGGGCCACCCAAGCCACCGTCCGCCGTAAAGCCCGCCAGCCCCGTCGAAACAACAGAAGGTAGCGAGCATGCTGCATCCCAGTCTGAAGGTTCCGGGGACTCTTCGACAGAAGCAACGGAAGCCCCGGAACGCAAAAAAATCCACGCCAAGCCCCCCATTGTGGTGCGGGATTTTGCTGGCGAAATCGGCCTGAAGCCTTTCAAACTTATCTCCGAGTTAATGGAGATGGGCATCTTTGCCTCGATGAATCAAACCATCGAGGAAAA
Organism: Puniceicoccaceae bacterium; assembly: GCA_007692545.1. Taxonomy (GTDB): domain Bacteria; phylum Verrucomicrobiota; class Verrucomicrobiia; order Opitutales; family Coraliomargaritaceae; genus Thalassobacterium. The sequence goes on along the minus strand of REBV01000187.1, from coordinate 24,369 downwards.
CGTCGCGATCCAGTTGGCCAATCGCCATGGATTCGAGCTCGAAGTTCACCACCGTGGCGAACAGGCCGAGCAGGGCGGACAAGGGAAGCCCAAGGTCGAAAAGCCGGACGACGACGATCCCAAATTTCTCGAACCCCGTCCTCCGGTCGTCTGTATACTTGGTCACGTGGACCATGGTAAGACCACCCTGCTTGACACTATTCGTAAAGCCAATGTGGTCGGTGGCGAAGCCGGTGGCATCACCCAGCACATCGGGGCCTATCAAATCGAGCACAACGGCCATAAGATTTCATTTATCGATACGCCTGGTCACGCCGCCTTCTCTATGATGCGCGCCCGTGGTGCCAATGTGACAGATATTTCCATTCTCGTCATCGCAGCCGACGACGCCTTCAAGCCACAGACCGAAGAGGCCTTGAAATTTGCCAAAGAGGCCAATAACGCGATTATTGTTGCGATCAATAAGGTCGATGCCAAAGGTGCCAATGTAGAGCGCGTTAAGCAACAGATGCAGGAAAAGGGCATCGCCCCCGAAGATTGGGGTGGCGAAACCATCGCCGTTGAAGTCTCCGCTCTCAAAGGCACTAATATTGAGCAGCTGCTCGATATGATCCTCTTGCAGGCAGAAATTCTGGAGCTGAAAGCCAACCCGCAGTGCCCGGCCAGCGGCACCATTATCGAATCCCAATTTGAACAGGGCCGGGGGGCCACAGCCTCTGTTATCGTCGAGCGCGGCACTTTGAAACAAGGGGATGCTCTGCTCTGTGGTGAAGTTTACTGCCGGGTAAAGACCATGACCGACGCCGATGGCAAAGTCATGAAGTCAGCCCCACCCGCCACTCCGGTCAAAGTGACCGGCTGGTCCGACGTGCCCGCTTCCGGCAACAAGTTCTCCACCGAGAAAAACGAAAAGGCGGCCAAACGTGCCTCGGAAGATGCGATGCAAAAACGCAAGTTGTCCGATGCCGCCGATGCCAATGAGAAAAGTAATAGCAGCGGTGCGGCAACTATCGAAGACCTTTTCGCTGCGATAGAGAACCAACAGAAAAAATGCCTGCGCGTCATCGTCAAGTCCGATGTCCACGGCTCCACCGAAGCCCTCGTCAATGCACTCAAGGCGATTGAGAGCGATAAGGTCGACCTGGAGGTTATCAGCAAAGGTGTCGGCCTCGTGACTAAGAATGACGTCACCCTGGCCAGTGCCGGCGGGGCCACTATTGTCGGCTTCAACGTCCGCCTCGACAACGGTGTGCAAAGCCTCGCCAAGCACCACGACATTCGCATCATTCAGCACGAGATCATCTATGAGCTCATCGATCAAATCGAAGAGTCCATGGCCGCACTGCTCGATGCTGAATTCACCGAGAAAAAGACCGGTGCTGCCGAAGTCCGCCAAGTATTCTCGGTCGGCAAGGGCCGCAACGTCGCTGGCTGTATGGTGACCGAAGGCTCTATCCAACGCAACTGCATCGCCCGACTCATGCGCCGTGGTGAATGCATCCATGAAAGCAAAATCGACGCACTCAAGCGCTTCAAGGACGACGTCAAGGAAGTCCGCGCTGGCTACGAATGTGGTATCAATGTGGCTGGCTACGACGCCTATGAAGAGGGCGACACCATCGAATGCTTCGCCGTGGAAGAACAGCGTCCCTCCCTCTAATGGTGCCTGTGGCGTGCCCGCTCGCGGGCACCCCGCGTTGCAACCCTTCTGAAAACGTCTTCGTACGATATGTCTCAACGCATCACACGTGTTAATGAACTGCTTCGCCGCGAAGTGAGCGAGCAAATGCGCCGCTACTACCGTGCGGATACCGCGGCGATTACCATCAGCGAGGTCAGTTGCTCCGTTGATCTGCGCAATGCCCGGATCTATTACTCCGTCCTGGGAGATGATGCCGCCATCGCTGAGAGCCATCAACTTTTCCGTAAAATCGGCAAAGACCTTCGCCAGCGCGTGAGCAAGCAGGTCACCCTGAAATACTTCCCTCGCTTCGACTACATCTACGATCCCTCGCTCGAACGCGGCGCCGGGATCCTCGACATCCTCGACCAACTCGAACAAGAAAAAAATGACAGATCCTAAGTTTTACCCGGAGGATAGCGCCCGCTTTGGTGCGGCGCTCAATCAACTTAAAGGCCAGAAAGTCGCCGTGCTCGGTCACCAGCGTCCCGATGGCGATTGTATCGGCTCGACCGTCGCAGTCGTCCGGGTGCTCCAGAGCCTGGACATTGAGGCCATCGGCCTCAACCGCGATGCCACGCCCGCCAACCTCGAAGCCTTTGTCACCGATACGCCGATGGCACTGGCAGCCGACTTTACGCCCAACGGGCACGTAGCCGTCTCCGTCGATTGCGCTGATTTCAAAAGAGTGGGGGACCGACTCAATGAACTCTTCCCCGAAGTTCAACTCAACGTCGACCACCACATCTCCAATAAGCTCTACGGCAAAGAAAACATCGTCATCGGCACCGCCTCGGCCACCGCTGAGATGTTGGCCGGATTCTTCCTGGATAATCGGTATACCATCGACCCAGTCACAGCGCAGGCACTTTACGTCGGCATCGCCACCGATACCGGGCAGTTCCGCTTCCCCTCCACCACGCCGGCGACTTTCGAAATCGCCCGCCGACTCTGTCAATCCGGGGCCAACCCGTCTGCAGCCGCCCACGAACTCTACGAGCGCGAGAGCTTCGCCCGGATAAAACTACTGCAAACCTTTCTCGATTCGCTCACAATGGAATTTGATCGCCGCGTCTGTGTCGGCCTGATTGAAGACGGCGTCTACCAGGCAACCGGAGCCACCATCGACGACTCGGAAGGTCTCGTCGACTACGCCCGCTCAATCGATGGTGTCGATATCGGTGTCATGATCGAAGACCGTGAAGGTGCCCTCAAAGGTAGCCTCCGGGCTAAAGATCCGAAATACCGCGTCGATCAAATTGCCAAGATCTTCGGTGGTGGTGGCCACGCTTGCGCCGCCGGCCTCAATGTCGAAAACAGCTCAATCCAGGAATTTTATCCGCAACTGATGCAGGCTATTGGCGAGCATCTGAACAAAATTTAATTTCCCTATGCCACAACCCACCCAAGACGCGCCGGAAGGCATCCTCCTCGTTGATAAGCCACAAGGCATCACTTCGCACGATGTTGTTGCGAAGATGCGTCGCGTCTTCCACATGAAGAAAGTCGGCCACGCCGGCACCCTCGACCCCATGGCCACCGGCCTGCTGCTGATCCTTATCGGTAAGGCCACCAAAGCCTCACAATACCTGATGAGCATGGATAAGGAGTACGTTGGTACCGTGAAGCTGGGCGTCATTACCGATTCACAGGATGCCGACGGCGAAGTGACCGAAGAGCGCCCCGTCCCGGAACTGACCGAGGCACAGGTTAAGGCCGAGCTGAAAACCTTCATTGGCGATCAATACCAGATGCCCCCCATGTTTTCCGCCAAAAAGATCAATGGGCAGAAACTCTACAAACTCGCCCGCCAGGGTAAGACCGTCGAGCGCGAGCCGCGCGTCATTCACATCAGCCGCTTCGATCTCACCGAGTTTGCCCTGCCTGAGCTGTCCTTCATCGTAGGCACCAGTAAGGGTGCCTATGTCCGCACTATCGCACATGACCTGGGCGAACGTTTCGGCTGCGGCGGTCACCTTAACAAACTCCGCCGCACTGCCGTGGGCCAGTTCCGTATCGAGAAAGCCGCTACTATTGAGGCGCTGGAGAATATGGCCCCATCCACTTTACGCAAACAACTGATTCCCGTCGTCCAAGCCGTGCCCACTCACGCGCTTTAGCTCCAATGAACTTCCCCTGCGCGGTCGATAACTTCGAAGCCCTCTCCAAACTAGCGGGCGAGCTGCATCTGGCTATCGGCGTATTCGACGGGGTCCACCTTGGACATAAGGCTGTCATCGAAACTGCGGTCTTTTCCGCCCGCCGCGCGGGAGGTATCTCCGGCGTGCTCACCTTCGACCCACACCCGAGTCGACTCTTCCGCCCGGAAGATCCCACGCGGCTCATCATGCCGATCGAAATGAAGACCGCCATGCTTCAGAAGATCGGAATCGACTGCGTTCTCTGCAAACACTTTGACCATGCCTTCGCCTCAATTTCTGCAGATGCCTTTCTCCGTCACCTCAAGCAGTCTCTGCCCTCGCTTAGGTCGATCTACGTGGGGGAAAACTTCCGCTTCGGCCAAAAGCGGGCAGGGGATGTGGCTATGCTTGTCGAATCAGGCCGTGCCCTCAAAGTCGGGGTCTTCAGCGCCGAGCGTATCAAGCAAAACGGCGAGCCCATCAGCAGCACCCGCATCCGGCAAGAGCTTGAAAGCGGAGCGATCGACTCCGCCAATGACTTACTGGGCTATAACTACACCACATCCGGCACAATAGTCAGCGGTGCCAAGCTCGGCCGCCAGCTGGGCTTCCCCACCTTAAACCTCCCCTGGCAACCGGAGTGCCGACCCCGCTTCGGTGTCTATTATGTTCACTTCCGTAAGAGCGATGCGAAGACCTGGCAAGCGGGCGTTGCCAACTACGGCGTCAAACCCAGCGTGGCCAACTCCGATCAAGCACCCGCTCTGGAAATCCACGCCCTCGGCGGCACCCACCTCGATCAGGGAGACACTGTTGAAGCCGAATGGCTCCAGTTCATCCGGCCCGAGCAAAAGTTCGACTCCATCGACGCCCTCAAAGCCCAAATCACAAAAGACTGCGCCACCGCAAAAAATCTGGCCAAATGAGCACACCCCCATACGTGGCGTGCTCGCTCTTGACCGGCGTAGCTCGAAGAGCGAAGACGGTTGCGAGCGCCCCCAGCGCTCACAACTCCGCCTCCCCATAAAAACTCTCTCTGACCCTCCACTATGACTGACCGCGTCATCGAATACACAGTATTAGCAGGCACCGCGTCCACCCGCGCCGATAAGCTGTTTGCGGCCGAGTTTGACGATGTCAGCCGCGCCCGTTTACAGCGCGCCTTCGAAGCAGGCCAAGTCAGCTTCGATGGCGTCACCATCGATAAGCGCTTTAAAATCAACCGCCCGGGCTTACTCCGAGCGGTCCTCGAAGCCCCCCAGTTCGAAACAGCCCCGAGTGCGGTCGATCTCCCGCTGGATATCATCTACGAAGACGCCTCTCTGGTCGTCGTCAATAAAGCGCCTGGTATGATCACGCATCCGGGTAACGGGACCGGCGAGAACACCCTCGTCCATGCATTGCTTCACCACTGCGGTGACCAGCTCAGCACCATCGGTGCGCCGGATCGCCCCGGCATCGTGCACCGCCTCGATAAAGAAACCAGCGGACTGATCGTCGTGGCCAAAAACGATACCGCCCACCACAAACTGGCCGCTGCATTTAGCGAGCGACAGACCTTCAAGCGTTACACCGCCCTCGTCATGGGCATCCCCAAAATCAGCCGGGGCACCCTTAAGGACCCGATCGGCCGTCACCCCGTCATGCGCACGCGCATGGCCGTCGTGCATAGCGGCAAGCCCGCTCACACCGACTGGCAGGTCGAGGCCCGCTACGGTCAAAAGGCGGCCCGCATCAGCTGCCGTATCCATACCGGCCGGACCCACCAGATCCGCGTCCACATGAGCTCCCTGCGTTTCCCCCTGCTCGGAGATACCACCTACGGCTTCAAGCCAGGTCGCCTGCCCGACATCAAAGTGCCCCGGGTCATGCTCCACTCCACCGAGTTGCGCATCGAACACCCGGATCGCGATGAACTGATGACCTTCCTCGCTCCCTTGCCAGCCGACTTTGAAGCACTCATGGCCGCACTCTCTAATCCCTAAAGAGCTTCAGGGCTGCAATGCTCTCGAGAATAATCCATCCCAGGAGCACCACTGCCAGAGTGACCACAACCAAGGCCAGCCACCGGCGTCGATTGTGCGGCAGATCAAAGCGACTGAAGGTCCGCCCCCGCACCGATGTCTGCGAGAGGTAACTGGCCAGACTCACCGGGCCACCACTACCTGATCGGTAACGTGACGGTAGCTTGTAGGCACCGACCCTTTGGGCGCGTTGATAGCGCCAGCGATAAAAAAAGCGTAGCATGGTTTCGGGGGCGACAAAGAGTTGTCAAATGATGTTCTAGCACTCAGATTTACGCCTCGCCACACATTTTCAAATTTAATCGTCCAATTGTGAAAATCACCACAAAAACCATTTCTTCGCTCAAAGCGGAGCGCCCGATCGTAGCGGTCACCGCCTACGACACTCCCACCGCTGCCTATGCGGATGCAGCCGGGGTGGACTTGATCCTCGTGGGCGATTCGGTCGGCACCACCCAGCTCGGCTTCGAAACCACCGTGCCCGTCACCCTGGAGATGATGCTGCACCACACCGCCGCCGTTGCCCGCGCCCAGCCCAAGGCACTCCTCGTTGCAGACATTCCCTTCGCAATTGCGCACGATGATTTTTCCAAACTGCTCGATGCCTGCCGTCAACTGATGCAGGCGGGTGGGGCACAAGCCGTCAAAATCGAGGGTGGGGCTGCCCTCGCTCCCAAAATTGCTCAGTTGATTGCCGCTGGCATTCCCGTCCTGGGGCACTTCGGCCTGCTGCCCCAAAACGTCCATCAGCTCGGTGGCTATCGGAAATTCGGGCGCGGCGAAGCCGAAAAAAGCGCCCTGGTCGAGGATGCCATCGCCCTGCAAAAAGCTGGCTGCTTCGCCGTGCTCTGCGAAATGATCGACGGCACCGTGGCCGGAGCCATCGCCAATGAGCTGAAAGTTCCACTCATCGGCATCGGTAGCGGCCCGCATTGCGATGGCCAAATCCTGGTCTGCAATGACTTGCTCGGCTATAACGCCGGCTATATTCCCTCCTTCGTTAAACAATACGCACAACTCGGCGCTGCCGCGCAAAAAGCCTTTGCCGATTTTGCCGCGGAAGTCCGCAACGGAAAGTTTCCCTCATGAACTGCTGTATTTTAGGAGCCGGTGCCTGGGGCACTGCCATGGCCCTGCATCTCGACCGCTGTGGCCACTCCGTAACACTGGTCCCAAGGCGGATGGAACACGCCTTGGAAGTCGCGTCCTCCCGTGAAAATTACGACTACCTGCCCGGCTATAAGTTGCCCCATAGCATTCAGATCGGTTGCGAAATTGGGCCCGTCCTAATGGAAGCCGAAGTAGTTTTTCTCGCCTGTCCCTCCAAAGCACTGCGCCCACTCTGCCAATCCATCCAGCCCCACCTGAAGCAAGCCTGGCAACTCAAACTCTGCCTCATCATGTGCAAGGGCCTCGAGCTTGAAAGCCTCAAGACCCCCGCCGAGATTGTCGCCGAAGAGCTCCCCGGGATAGCCTGTGGCGTGCTTTCCGGCCCAACCTTCGCCGGAGAAGTGGCCGAAGGTAAGCCGACGGCCGTCGTGCTCGCCCTCAGCAACGACTGCCCACAAACCCAAGCCGAACGCTACCAACAAGCCCTGAGCAACACAGGCCTGCGGGCCTACCTCTCCGATGATGTCCGCGGCACCGAACTGGGCGGCACCCTCAAAAATATTTATGCCATCGGCTCCGGCCTCTGCGATGGCCTTCAACTCGGCGACAACGCCAAAGCAGCCCTGCTCACACGCAGCCTCAACGAAATGGTTCGCCTCGGCGCACACCTCGGTGGACAAAAAGAGACCTTCTTTGGTCTCAGCGGATTCGGCGATCTCGTCGCCACCTGCTCCGGCTCATGGAGCCGCAACCGCACCTTCGGCCAGCGTGTTGGCCAGGGAGAAAAGCCACAAGCCATCGTCGACAGCCAAAAATCAGTCGTCGAAGGCTACCGCGCCATCGACTGCCTTCAACGCATCTGCGCGGATAAACAACTCGATGCCCCCATCCTCACCCGCATCCACTCCATACTCTATCAAGACCTCGACCCCATGGCCGCCATGCAGCAATTAATGACCCGCGACCTAAAGCCCGAATAAAAAATACTCCCTATCTCACATCTCCTATCCCGTATCCCGCATCTCGTATCTCGCATCCCGCATCCCATATCCCGCTCCTCGCATCTCCAAAAATGCCCAAGTCACTCTGCACAGTAAAAACCTCTAAAATCCACGGACGCGGTCTCTATGCCACAGCCGACATCGAAGAGGGCACGGATATTATCCAATACGTCGGCGAGAAAATAAGTAAAAAAGAGTCGACCCGCCGCGCTCTGGAGTGGGAAGCCTCCGCCCGTAAATCCGGCGAAGGACTGGTTTATATTTTCGAGCTGGACAAAAAATACGACATCGATGGCCGCCTCGGCGATAACCCGGCCCGCTACATGAACCACTCCTGCGACGGCAACTGCGAAGCAATCAACTACGACGGTGAGATTTGGATCGTAGCCCGACGCGACATCAAAGAAGGCGAAGAGCTCGTTTACGATTACGGCTACGACATGGAACACTTCCTCGACCACCCCTGCAAATGCGGCTCCGGGAATTGCATCGGCTACATCGTACGCGAGGACCAACGCCCAAAAGTCAAAAAGCTGCTCAAAGGCAAAAAAAAGAAGAAAAAGTAGGTGGGTTGGCTCCCTCCTTCGCTCTCCGAGCTTCGGCGGACATGCTGCCGCCCACCCCTCAGCCGAAGATTTTCTGCCGCAGTCCCTGGATAACTGCCAACCCGCCCCAATCAGAGCCCCGCATCGAATGGACCTTTGGCGGGTATTTACGCTGCATTTGTTTTTGCCAGGCATCGACAAAGCTGGCCACGAACTCCCTGGAGCCCAGAATGGCACCATCGCTGAAATAGCGCACCCGACAGTGCAGCGCATCGCTGCGGGAGAGCTCCCCCTGTTCCTGCTCCAGCACTTGCAGCGCCTTTTCGCGGTCAAAGGACAGGCCTCTCCCCGGAGCCGCACCCTTGCCAAACAAGAGCATACGATGGGCCGAGAGGGCACCCGCACCGCCCGGATCGAACGCATCCCAGACCATCTGTAATCCAGCCACCGCCTTCTTTCGCCCCGCCACCGCCTCGGCATAGCCACAGAAGCGGTAATCCTTCGGGTCCTCCACCAATCCCGCCCGCACCGGGTTCAGATCGATATAGGCGGCCATGGTTTGCAAGGGGTTGCCCGCACCCTCCACCAGCACGGATTTAAAGCGCTCGGCCCAGAGCGTGCCAAAACGCTCATGACGATGGTTGTACCACACACTGAAGCGCTGCTTAAGGGTTTTCATAAACTCGGAGACATCGCCCATCCGCGCCAGGAGCTTGCGCCGGAGCTCGCCCGCCTCCCGACCATCCTCAGCCAGGATATTTTTCATAACTTGAATCGAAGCACTCTGGTAGCGCGTCGGCTTCGGGTAGAGCACCCGGTAGCGACGCAGGAGTTCTGCGTCCGGGACGGTCTCCTCGTAAGGTACCAGGACCAGCACATGGAAGTGATTATTCATCACGCAGTAGGTCAGAATCTCTAGCCCACAAAAGTCAGCCACCTGCCACAGCATCCGCCGCAGCCGTTCCTTATCCCCCGGCCCAAACAGATGCTCCCCATTGACCGTCCGTGTCATACAGTGATAAACCGCATCCACCCCCGGCTCCGTGATCTTTAAACGTGATCGCCTCATCCCTAAAAACAATCACCCAAAGCCCATTCAGTCAACTAAAATGTGTCTGTCCCTGCATAAAGGTTCGGCTCCAGGCTCCAATGTGCCTGGTGGAGGGCGATTTTTTGCTGGGCTCCCGTGATCTGCTAATTGGCACAATCGAAGGCGGCCCCTTTTACATCGCCGCCGACACCTTCAGTTATTACAAGAAATCGGCGATTACGATCGACGTCACGCAAGGCCGGGGAGCCAGCTTTTCGCTGGAGATTCCGCTCGGCCTGCGTTTTTTGATGCGCTCGGAATTATTTGATGAAACTCATATTTAAAATTTTTTTTTGAACGAGGGGCAAGGTTGTGCGTCTATCTTATTATAATCACCTAGTGTTTGTTGTTTGTTTCTTAAAACGTCGCCTTTTGTTTGGGGCGGCGTTTTTCGTATTTTTCAGTAGAAAGCATGGCTTCTTGACAAATTTTCTTTGGAAGAGATTTTATTGCAGATAAGGTAGAAATCGGGGTGTAGCGCAGCCTGGTAGCGCGCTTCGTTCGGGACGAAGAGGTCGCAGGTTCAAATCCTGTCACCCCGACCAGCTAAGCGCCGGAGATTAATCCATTTGGGTGATTTCTGCGGCTAGGCGTGCCTCTTGGCCTGCTTCGGTGCGAATAAAGATTTCCTGTAGCCCTTTTGCACTCTGGGTGGCTGCTTTGATACCGGCCGCTTCGATTCGTTGTACTTTAACAGCTCCAGTGCGACGGTTTTTGCCAAGTGACTTGCCGCCGTAGGATTGACCGATGATGACGCCTATCACACCCTCCAAGGCTTCAATTTCGGTAATGGTGCGTTTGCATTCCTTTGAGGTCGTCTGGTGGCGTCCGCGTGAGGGCATGGTTTAGGCGCGGCCCATGTAGCTGCGGTCGGCGGTGCTGACTTTGATGATCTCGCCTTCTTTGATAAAGAGGGGGACTTGGATGGTGAGTCCGGTCTCCAGGGTGGCCGGCTTTTGTACATTGCTGGCGGTATCGCCTTTGACGCCTTCGGCTGACTCCGTGACTTTCATTTCGATGGAAGCGGGGAGGTCGATGGAGATGGGTTTGTCATCGACGTGGAGGACGCTGTAGGCCTGCGTTTCGACGAGGAAGTCCTTGGCCTCTTCGACCAGGCTTTGGTCGAGGATGATGTCTTCGAAGCTTTCGGGGTCCATGAAGTGATAGCCATCGGCGTCGATGTAGCTGAACTCAAGCTTAACCATGTCGGTGTGCATGATTTCGACGTTGTCGGTGGTGCGGATCTTGGTGCTGGTGCTGGCACCGTTGCTTAGGTTACGCATGGTGACCTGCATAAATCCGGCCTGTCGGCCTTGGGTCCGATGTTGCACGTCGAGGACCAGGTGAGGATTGCCTTGATAGTTGAGGACTTTGCCTTTGCGAACGTCTGTAGGGGATGCCATGTTTTTGGTTGGTTGAAAAAACTTTGATTTGGCAGTGCAGCGGCGGTCTGTCAAGGGCTTGGCGAGGGGCGAATATTTTGATCGCTTTTTTTAGCCAGCTATTTTTTATTGTGAATATGGAAGATTCGCTGGCAGAAGGCATGGCAGGACTGCTTAAGGGGGCACTTGGCTACGAGCTCGGCTCGCTGGAGTTTAATATAATGCTGGTTGTTTGTCTGGCCACATGGGTGATCGTGGCGCGGGTTTTCATGACAATGTTTTCTACCAAGCGCGGTTTCCTTGCGGCGTTCTTGGCCTGTGTGATTTCTCTGACTGCAGGGATCGTCGGGTATATGGTTGCGGAGTTTTATCTTATCCCGGGAATTGCGGCGGATTGGGCGGATGAAGTCGTCCAAGTCCTCCCTTTGGCTGGACTGGTTGGCTTTATCCTACTTTCGGTGTTTTTCCTGACTGGGCGGATTTTAAAGCTGAGTGTCGGGTCCACGCTATTTGTTTACATTGTTGCGACGACGGTGAGTGCCTGTGCTTACTTCGGAGTCAAAGTCGGCCTGGGTGTTATGGAAACGGGAGGCACTACATTGGAGCAGCGAGAGCAACGCATGCAGAGAGAACTGGAATCGATGTATTAGAGTGCCTTTTTGGGCGTAGAGTCGGGTCAAAGGCGTTCATTCTTTGACAATCGCGACCGAGTCGCACTTAACTAAGTCATTTCTATGGCTCAACTCTATCCAGGCATGCGAACATCTTCCGGCAAGGGGCTCAGCTTCTTTCTGGGCTGTGGCATTGCTTTGTTCATAATGCTCTTGGTTCCGCTGACGCAGTTGATGCAGCCAGATCGGGAGCGTGCCGAGATGATTGAGGCGCTTGAAATGGCGGCTCCACCTCCGCCTCCGCCGCCACCCGATCCGCCTCCGCCGCCTCCGGAGCGGGAGGAGGAGCCGCCGCCGGAGTTCGAACCGCCGCCTCCCATGCCGACGCTAGAGCAGTTGGAGGTTAGCCTTAACCCGGGTACGGGGGGGGCGCTCGGGCTCGACATCGGGATTGGTTTTGACTTTTCGACTGAATCAACGGAGCAACTGGAGCAGATATTTGGCTTTGGTGAGTTGGATGAATTGCCCCGGCTATTAAATGAGAATCTGCCTTTCCGCTATCCACCGAACGCCCCCCGGGGGCGGGGCAATGCGTTTGTTGACTTGTTGATTATAATCGATCAGGAGGGGCGGGTGCGGGTGCAGGATGTGTATGATTTTTCTCACCGCGAGTTATTACAATCGGCCCGGCAGCATGTGGAGCGTTTCCGTTTCACTGCACCTGTTCGTGGTGGACGGCCGGTTAGTGCGAGGTATCGCTGGCGGCTGGAAATTCCTCTGCGGTGAGGGTGGGTGCTAGAGTTGTGGAGTTATGGAGTTGTGGAGTTGTGGATTGAGGGCTGACGCTGACGTAGGCGTCCGCAAGCGGACACGCCACGATTTAAATGGTGCGGGCGTGTTTGTAGAGGAAGGCTTGGATCTCGGCCAGGCGTTTGAGTGGATCTTGGGCTTTGAGGCGGGGGAAGCGGGTGCCGGTTTTGAGGAAATCGCCGTTTTTGCCGGGCTGGGCGAGTTTGCAGATTAGGCGGTCGCTCTCGTTTTCGACGCGGCGGACACCGGCGCGCTCGGCCTGGATACGGATGTGTGAGAGAGCGATCAGGGCATCGGTGACGGGGGGTCTGGGGCCGAAGCGGTCGGCCAGGGCTGCGGCAATCTCGTGGATGTCTTCAGGCTGTTCGGCGAGGGCGAGGCGTCGATAGAAATCGATCCGCAGGCGTGGTTCGGCGATGTATTCGGCGGGTAGGGCGGCTTCGATCAGGTGGCCTTTACGGTTGCTATATTCGGCCTCTTTGATGGCGGCGAAGCTGAGGGTGCCGGTGGTTTGGCGGGGCCGGCTGCCGCCTTCGCCGGTGGCGATAAAGTCGAGTTTGACTTCGGCGCGAATGCGGTCGGCCCCCGGTTCTCCTTTGAGGCGGGCGACGCTTTGTTTGAGGAGTTGGCAGTAGAGCTCAAAGCCGATCCCGGCGATGTGGCCGCTTTGTTGGGAGCCCAGGAGGTTGCCCGCGCCGCGCAGTTCGAGGTCGCGCATGGCGATACGGAAGCCGGCGCCGAGTTGGTTGTGTTGCTTGAGGGCATTGAGGCGTTTTTGCGCCTGGTCGACCAGGGCGGCGTGACGGTGGAGTAGGAGATAGGCGTAGGCCTGCCGTTTGAAGCGGCCGACGCGGCCCCGGATCTGGTAGAGTTGGGCCAGGCCGAAGCGGTCGGCCCCTTCGATGATGAGGGTATTGCAGTTGGGTATATCGATTCCGGACTCGATGATGGTGGTGCAGACGAGCAGGTCGAACTTGCCGGCGACGAATTGGGTCATGACTTTTTCCAGAGCACCTTCGGTCATCTGTCCGTGCCCAACGGCGATCTTGAGCTTGGGGTGCATGGCTTGAATTTTGGCGGCCACTCCCTGGATGGTATCGACCCGGTTGTGGAGGTAGAAGACTTGGCCGCCACGGTCGGTTTCGGACTGAATGGCGCTTTTGATGAGCGCCTCGTCGTAGCTTTTTACAATGGTTTGGATGGGGCGGCGGTCGACTGGTGGGGTCTCGATGACGGTCATGGCCCGTGCCCCGGCCATGGCGAGGTAGAGGGTGCGGGGGATGGGGGTGGCGCTGAGGGTGAGGATGTCGACATCGGCGCGGAGTTGTTTGATGCGTTCTTTCTGCCGCACGCCGAAGCGCTGTTCTTCGTCGACCACGAGCAGCCCGAGGTCGTGAAAGTGGACATCGCGACTGAGCAGGCGATGGGTGCCTACGACAATATCGATCTTACCGGCGGCGAGTTGGGCGATGCTTTCTTTGTTTTGGGCACTGGTGCGAAAGCGGCTGACCATATCGATGATGATGGGGTATTGCGCCATGCGTTCGCGAAAGGTGTTGAAGTGTTGTTGGGCGAGCACGGTGGTGGGCACGAGCATGGCGACTTGTTTGCCGGCGAGTACGGCCTTGAGTGCGGCGCGGATGGCGACTTCGGTCTTGCCGAAACCGACATCTCCGCAGATGAGCCGATCCATGGCTTGGGGGCTCTCCATGTCGGCTTTGGTGGCCTCGATGGCGCTGAGCTGGTCGCGAGTCTCTTTGAAGGGGAAGGCGGCTTCGAAGTCTTTTTGCCAGGGATGGTCGGGAGGGAAGGCAAAGCCGCCTGCCTGGCTACGGCGGGCGTGTAGCTGGAGCATTTCCGCGGCATAGTCGAGGGTGGCCCGCTCGGCGGCGGCGCGGGTTTTTTCCCAGGCGGTGCTACCGATCTTGCCCAGCTTCGGGCTGGCTTTGCTTAGCCCGACGTAGCGGGTGAGCAGGTGCGATTCCTGGAGGGGCACGTGAATCGTCATTTGCTCGGCGAACTCGACGGAGATGACCTCCTTGCGGCCCCCCTGGATCTCCAACTGGGTCAGGCCGCGAAAAAAGCAGACTCCGTGTTGCAGGTGAACTAGTGGGTCACCATCGGCCAGTTCGGTGAAGTCGAGCAGTTGATCGACTTGCGAGATGGTCGGCCGTGCGGGCGCTTGACGGCGGCTGACTTTGCGGGCCTGGCGTCCGAAATACTCGCAGTCGGTGATTAAAACAAAGCCATTTTTTGATTTCGGGTGGTTGAGCCGGGGTAGTCCCGGGGAATCGTGCAGGACGTAGCCGCCGGAAACGGTACCTGCGAGGAAACGCGGTTTGAGCTTGGCGGTGAGTGGATTCTCCCCCAGTAGCTCGCGGATGCGCCTGGCCTCTGCTTCGCCTCCCGTGGCGAAGACGATTTGGAGGCCCGCCTTGGCCCAGTCGGCGAGTTGTATTTCAAATTTAAAACGGGCGTTTTGTTCGGACTCAAAATGGTCATAGCCGATCTGGGACTGCGCGGTGTGAAAGCGGTAATGCTGGACGGGCTCGGATTGGATTTCGATACGTGTTGCGTTGCGAAAGAGCGCGGGGTCTGTATCCAGTTCACAAAGACAGGTGAGCGTGTCACAATCGTCCCGGCTATCGATGGCTGCTTGGAAGGTGCGCAGGGAGTTTGTCTGGACGCGCTTCTCGAATCGGTAAGGGTGCTCGCGCACGAGATTGGCGGCATCTTCGAGTATCCACTGTAGGGATGTATCGGGGAAATAGCTGAGTAGGGCCCCCTCGGTCGATCGCATCGAGTCGGCGTTGACTGAAGCGGTAATATGGATCGAATCGACGGCTTGTTGGGTGCGTTGGCTGGTGGGGTCGAAGCGGCGGATACTCTCGATTTCGTCGCCGAAAAAATCGATTCGGTAGGGGTGTTGTGCATCATAGGGGTAGATGTCAATGAGTCCTCCCCGGGTGGCGATTTGCCCAGGTTGTTCGCAGAGCGCTTCGGAATCATAGTCGAGTGATTCGGTCAGTGTCTGGACCAATCGGGCGAAGGGGTGCTCTTCCCCGACTTTGAGCTCAAGGCGGCGCTGGGTGAAGGCGGCCTTCTCAGGGCAGGGGCCCAGCAGAGCTTCAGGGGTGGTAACAAGAAGTCGTGGGCCGGATGCCGGGCGGAGTAATGCGCTGAGAACGGCCAGGCGCTCACAGATACGGTCGGCCCGGCGCTGGGCATCGATATCGGGGGGTGGATCTTCCGGGAAGTGGAGGCATTCGAGTGGATTGGGTGCGCCAGCCCAGGCGGCGTAGGTTTCGACCTCTGCTGCCAGTTCCAATGCGCGGCGCGGGTCGACAACGAGTACGATGGAGAAGTTGTGGGGGGCCTGTTGCGCTAGTGTCTGGACCATCGGGGCGCGCGCTTCGGTGCAAACGCCGTGGTAGAGCGTATGTGGTGGTGCGTCGGAGCGGGATGGTTGCTGGGGCATCGAGGGAGGAAATTGCGGCGATCCTTCAGATCCGGCCGATCCGAGTGATTCAGATGAGTGCTTCGAGGGCGGCTTGAGCGGCCTTGGCTTCGGCTGATTTTTTGGTGGGGCCGCTGCCTCGGCCGAGTTCTTGCCCGTCCATAAAAACGGCAGCTTGGTAGGTGCGTGCGTGGTCGGGGCCGTCGGAGGGGAGCTCTTGATAGACAGGTACTTCACCGGCGCGATGCTTTTGGGACCACTCCTGGAGTTGGCCTTTGGGGTTCTGGCTACGGGTGCTTAGCTCGATGCCATCGATTTGAGTGCCGAAGAAGTGGCGGATGGTCCGGCGGGCGGCGTCGATGCCGCCGTCGAGATAAACGGCTCCGATGAGTGCTTCGAGGGCATCTTCCAGCATGGCCCGGCTTGGCTCGGGGTGGTGTTGACGGTGGGCATCGCTGACTTCGAGGAATTGGCCGAGTTGGTTTTGGGTGGCGGCATGGGCGATATTTTGGCCGTTGACGAGGCTAGCGCGGGCCCGGTCGAGGGCTCCTTCGTCGGCTTGCGGGAACTTCGCGTAGAGAGTTTCAGCGATGACGAGATCGAGGACGGCGTCGCCGAGAAACTCCAAGCGTTGATTGTCGCCCTCCGGCCGGTCGCAGCTCGGGTGGGTCAGGGCCAGTTTAAGCAGGGCGGAATCCTTGAAGCTGTGCTGAGAGATAGGATCGTGTGTTGGTTTGGTCTGGGGCATATTTTTATGAAAGTTGTGTCTTTTCGGGATTACGGCTTGCGCAGTGGATTGAGCCGATTCAGCTTAGCTCTAGTTTGTTTCAGGCCGGCTGCAAATGCTGGAATCACATTTCGCTTTCATTTAGATACGTACTTTGTCGAACGAAAAAACGCCCTCCAACAAGTCAGAGTTCAAAAAGATCTTTGTGCTTGATACCAATGTTCTCCTGCACGATCCGCAGTGCCTGCACAAGTTTGAGGACAATACCATCGCCATACCGGTCGAAGTTTTGGAAGAGCTCGACCGCAAGAAATCGGCTCCGGGCGAGCTGGGCTTTTCTGCCCGCAAGATTCACCGTGATTTGCGGGCGCTCTTCGATGAGAAGCTGGAGACCCCGCCCGAGCTGAATGGTCAGGGTAGTTCTGCGCTGAGCCGCGATTTACCGAACGGAGGCCGTCTGGTGGTGGTGATCAACGACTATATGGTGAGTGGTGAGAGCAACCATGGGGGGCTGAATCGGCTGAAGGCGACGCTGGTCGATATGGACAAGATGGACAGCCGGATTTTGGCTTCGGTTTTTTTCCTGAAAGATGTTTGTGCGGGGAGTCGGGTCATTTTGGTGACGAAGGATGCCAATATGGCGCTGAAAGGGATCGCGTTGGGGCTCGAAGTGCAGGACTACATGAACGACAAGGTGACCACGGCCAAACTGGGCGGGGGCATCAAAACGATCACGGTGAACGACGAGGAGTATGAGCACTTTTTGGAGGAGCACGGGGTGGACCTCTCGCCCGAGCAGACCAGCCACCTCTATATCAACGAATATATTTTTCTGAGTAATGGCGAGTTTAGCGAGCCGGCCCGGTATCGCGGGGACGGTCAGATTGACGGGTTGATTTTGGGCTCGGAGGTGGGGGTGAAGATACCCAAGGGCATCCGCATCCATCCGCTGAATGCGGAGCAACGCATGCTGATGGACGCTCTGCTGGATGAAGACATCAAGCTGGTGACTTGCAGTGGCAAGGCGGGCACAGGGAAGACTTTGGTTTCGATCGCGATGGCACTTTTTCAAACGATCGGCGAGGACAACCTCTATGAGCGTGTCTTCATCACGCGTCCGCTGGTGCACATCGGCAAAGACACTGGCGCGCTGCCCGGGACACTCGACGAGAAAATGGCTCCCTACATCGCCCCGTTTTTCGATAACCTGGAAGTGCTCTTTAGTAATCGGAAGGTGGTCAAACAGCCGGAGTTACATGAGGACGACGCGGTGAGCCGTATCACCTCAAACCGCAAGCGCAAGAAAGCGATGGCTAAGCTGGCCAAGCAGCCTGCCCACCGCGACGAAGAGGATGAAGACAACAAGCCGCGCAAGCCTTATCAGTTTCTTTTCGACTACGGTATGGTTGAGGTCGAGGCGATGACTTTCATTCGCGGGCGTTCACTCTCAAACACGATTTTCATCATCGATGAAGCGCAGAATCTGACTCCACATGAAGCCAAGACGGTGGTCAGCCGGATGGCGGAGGGCTCCAAAGTGATTCTACTGGGTGACCCCTATCAGGTGGACAGCATGTTTTTGGATGCGTGGTCGAATGGCCTCGTGCACACGGCTCAGCGGCTCAAGGGCACAGATATAACCGCACACCTGGAATTGACCTCGGGCGTGCGCTCGGAGCTGGCTGAGTTGGCGGCGGATTTGTTGTAGTTTAGGCGGGTTTGTCTAATACGGCAAAGGATACTTGGTAGCCAGTTCGGCGACGCGGGCTTTGACGCTTTCGAGGGCACTTTCGAGGGCGTCGGTGTCGATGGCTTTGAGGACGGTGTCGATGCAGTCGGCGATGGTGGCCATGTCGTCCTCGTTGAGTCCGCGGCTGGTGACCGCGGGGGTGCCGAGGCGGATGCCGGAGGCTTTGAAGGGGGAGCGTGTTTCGAAGGGCACTGTATTTTTATTACAGGTGATGTGGGCCAAATCGAGGGTTTCCTGGGCGACCTTGGCGGTCAGATCCGGGAAGTTGGCCCGCAGATCGACGAGGAAGAGGTGGTTATCCGTCCCTCCGGAAACCAGTTTGTAGCCGCGCATGACCATCGCTTCGGCCAGGGCTTGTGAGTTATTCACGACTTGGCGGGCATAGGTCTTGAACTCCGGCTTGAGTGCTTCCGCAAAGCAGATCGCTTTGGCAGCGATGACGTGCATGAGTGGGCCGCCCTGGCCGCCGGGAAACATGGCAGAGTCAATTGCCTTGGCGTGCTCGGCCTTGCAGAGGATGAGGCCCCCACGTGGGCCGCGCAGGGTTTTGTGCGTGGTCGTGGTGACAAAATCGGCATGAGGCACGGGGGAGGGGTGGACGCCGCCCGCGACCAGGCCGGCAATATGGGCGATATCGGCAAATAAGTAGGCACCGACGGAGCGGGCGATCGCTCCCATACGCTCGAAGTCGATGATGCGCGAGTAGGCGGAGGCACCGACCGTGATCATCTTCGGTTTTTCTTGTGCGGCGATGGCTGCGAGTTCGTCGTAGTCGATCAGCCCGGTGTCTTCGCGGACGCCGTATTGGACGAACTGGTAGAGTTTCCCGGAAAAGTTGACCGGGTTGCCGTGGGTCAGGTGGCCCCCGTGTTCGAGGTTCATGCCGAGCACTTTGTCGCCCGGCTGGAGCACCGAGGTATAGACGGCAAAGTTTGCCTGCGAGCCGGAGTGTGGCTGCACGTTGGCGTGTTCGGCGCCAAAGAGTTGTTTGGCGCGTTCGATGGCTAGGTTCTCGACCACATCGACCTGTTCGCAGCCGCCATACCAGCGTTTACCGGGGTAACCTTCGGCATACTTATTGGTGAGGACACTGCCCTGCGCCTCCATGACGGCGGGGTAGGTGAAGTTCTCCGAGGCGATCAGCTCGATATGGCTCTCCTGGCGGGCGCGTTCTGCGGCGATGGCAGCAGCGATTTCGGGATCGATCTGGCTGAGCGGGTGGGCGTTGAGGGCGGGATTGGATATTGCAGTGGTCATTGTCTTGAAGTAAAAAATTTTAACTGTCCGTGAACTTACGGATTGTTAATTTAGAAGGGCCAGGCCCAATCGCGAGTCGCGCGGGGCTTTTTTGGTGCCTTTTCGGGGGTGGCTTCGCTTGAGTCTTCTGCGCTGGTCGCGTCTGTCGAGGATGGGGATGATTCCTCCAGCGCTTGGGTGGGTCTTTTGACGGAGTTTTCTTCGCGAGTTTGCTGGCTGAGATCTTGATCGACTGCTTCGCCATCAAGTGTATCCGGCTGATTGAGCTGATCGGTTTCGGCAGCGGGCGCGGGAGCGGGAGGGTTTTCGCTCCAAACCGGCCACCACCATGGATCGCCTACGCGCGTTTCCTGGTATTCTTCTTGAAGGATCGCATCGGAGGAGATGGCATCGTCTTCGCCGAAAGGCCATACCCAGCGGGCGAAGGTGCGCCCCCAGCCCGTGTTACCTTGTTGACGGAGATCTAGGCCGGCCGCATCGGCCAAACCGCGCATTTGTTGAATGACGTCTTCGCGGCCTTGCATATATTCTGCCATCTTGCCTGCGTCTGCGGGGGCTGCCGGGCGGGTGCGGGTCGGCACGCCATCGAGAGGCCGTCCGGGTCTGTATTCATAAAGCACAAAGCCGCGACCGATGGGGGAGAGAATTTTCCGCATACCGTCGTCCCAGCGCATAAATATATCCTGCCCCTGCATGCGCCATTCGCCCGAGAGTGAGCGGTCGAGGGAGGTGCTGAGGCCACCGAAGCGCTTGAGCTCGATGCGTTCAAATTGGCTTGCGTCCAGTTTTACGACCCAGAAGCCTCGGTAGAAGCTGCGGGCATTTCTTTGGTTGGAGAATGCGATACCCCCTGAGAGCCGTTCCTGCTGGCTTTCATATTCGGCCAACCAGTGGGCTGGCACGCTGTCGCGACTTGTGCGTATGGCAACGGAAGGCTCGGTTGTGTCGTCTTCGATGACTTGGCCTGGAGCGATGCGCTTGTAGGCGAAATCACGCCTATTTTCACGTAGGATGGAGTAGTGGCCGCTATCCCAGGCGATATGCAGCTCACTGCCTTGCCTGGCCCATGCCCCGCGCAGTCCGCCGCCTTCACCCTGTGTGCTGGCAGCCGAGCGGTCGGACTCGACGAATACATAATGCACATCGCTGCTGCCCTCTTGCCCGATCCTCCAGATACCAAAGAAGCCCTCGGCTTGGTCGCGGTCGGAGGCAAATTCGCGGTCCCGGGTCGGGGGTTTTGCCCATTGGCCTAAAATATCACTCGGAATTTGCTGCGCGGCAGAGGTGTAGCGCTCGATACCACTGGCATCGAGGTAGGTGGCTCCAAAGCCCACGCGGGCACTTTGGATCCGATGTCGGCTGCCATCCGGCCAAGTCAGTGTAGCGGCGTCGGGCGTACTGGTCCATTTGCCCTGGTAAACGGTGGGGTCCGCATTATCACCCCAAAAGTAGGCGGCCCGCCCTTGGTTGTGAAGGATCATGATGAGCGTGCCTTGATCCGGGGTTTGGACTTGCCAGGTGCCACGAAAGAGCTCCTCGCCGCTTTGCGCGAAGGCCGGGGAGGCAAAAAAACAGGTGAGCCAAAAGCCGCTGAAAACGGCGGAAATGCATTTAAAAAAATGGGTCTGTCTCTGGCTGGAGAGTGAAATCATAACTAGTGCCTATTTTTCCCTCACGGTTCAGGCAAGATTTATTCGTGTGGGATTTCGGATACCTGGCTCCGTCGTCCGATTTGTGAGAAGTCCAGGACGCTGCGGCTTATCTGGCCGTTTGCCAGAGCTATCCGGTCTGATTGGGGATGTGAGTCGACAACGATGCCCCCGGAGTAGCGAAAGGTGTATTTACCCGGACTCGTTTCCTCAAAGAGGCTGCCGAGTTGTAGTTTTGCTGGAAAAGTCTCGACCATCGGAGTCTCCGCAGTGGTGGCCGCAGGGAAATTGATATTGATGACCCGGCCGCTGAGTGAGTCAGCATCATTCAGGGTCTGGCAGGCGATCTGCGCTGCGTGCACCGAGGCGGCTTCGAGGGAGGCGGTGAAGTCCCCGTTGGTTTTACCTTTGGTGTCGCGTACGCTTTCAAACAGGGTGTCGGGCACAGATTGGCTGAAAGCGACAGCCGGAATCTCCCAAAGTGCACCCTCGATCGCTCCGGCGATGGTGCCTGAGCTCAGAATCAGCATTTCGGTGGTGTTGAAGCCTATATTAATCCCGGAGAGCACAATGTCGGGCTTTTCGGGCAGGAGATTGCCCAGCGCTATATTGACACAATCCGAGGGGGTGCCACTGATAGCCCAGGCCTCGACACCAGCGGAAAAAAAAGAGGGGCTGTGGATGACCTCAATCTCTCCATGCCGTGTCATCGAGCGCCCGGTCCAGCTCTGCTCGAAGGCCGGGGCTGCTACCGAAACTCTGAAGTGCGGCAGGAGTGCCTCGACCAGCCGGTGCAGGAAGGCCGATTCGATGCCGTCGTCGTTGGTTACCAGGGCGTGTGGTTTCATGTTGGGAGGGAATTGGATTTTTTAATGGAATTCTTTCGTGGCGTGCTCGCTTGCGAGCGCCCAGAGCTTGCGAAAGGCTGACTCTGACGGGGGGCGCTCGCAAGCGAGCACGCCACGTTGATGCGTCAGCCTACACGGCTACAGGGCGGGCGAGCGCTTCGGCAGGTGCTGCGGTGATGCGCTCGCGCAAGTCGGCGGGAAGTTCGATAGATTGTAATGTGCCGCTGTCCGTGAGTTGCGCCAGAATCGTGGTCATGCGGCCTTTGCCTGCCTGTGTGCGGCTGCCGTCCTCGTTGCGGCGGTATATTCTGAATTGGTAATCGATGGCGCGGTCTTTGACCGCTTTGACCGCTAAGTGAATGTCGATCGTATCTCCGAAACGGAGCGGCGCTGAAAACTTGCATTCGGCCCGTGCGCGCGGCCAACCGACTAGTTCGCCGGGTTTGGTGCGGATGAGGTCGACACCAGCGGCCTCGAAGAAGTCGCGCTCGGCCGTTTCCATATACTTGAAGAAGTTGGAGAAGTGGACGAGCCCGGCCATGTCGGTCTCGGAGAATTCGATCCGGCGGGTGGCGGTGTGTTCGTAAGGCATGTGGTGCCGCACAAAGTGCGGAGTGAGAGTGGAAGTGAGAGTGAGAGTGAGAGTGGAAGTGAGAGTGAGAATTTAATTCCCTACAATTTGTTCGCGACGATCTCGCGTACCTTGCGCATGTCTTGCCCGAAGACCCGGATCCCCTGCGCAAGCTTTTCTGTAGCCATGGCGTCTTCGTTGAGCAACCAGCGGAAGGACTTCTCGGAAACGTCGAGGCGATCGAGTGCGGCTTCCTGAGCCTTGTCAGCGTCGAGTTTGCGCTCGACCGGTTCGCTCATGCCCTGGAGCTCTTCCAGGAGTGCCGGGCTGATTGTTAGCAGGTCGCAGCCGGCCAGCTCGAGGATCTCGCCAACATTTCGAAAGCTGGCACCCATGACCTCAGTCTTGTGGCCGAACTTTTTGTAATAGGCAAAGATCTCTTTGACGCTGGCCACCCCGGGATCGTTTTCCCGGCCGTAGGTTTCATCTGTGTTGGCCTTAAACCAGTCGAGAATGCGGCCTACAAACGGAGAGATGAGCTGTGCGCCCGCCTCGGCGCAGGCCACTGCCTGGGCGAGTGAGAAAAGAAGCGTCATGTTACAACGGATGCCGTCCTGCTGGAGAACTTCAGCCGCGCGGATGCCTTCCCAGGTCGACGCTATCTTGATCAGGACGCGCTCCCGGGGGATTCCCGCAGTTTCATAAAGCGTGATCAGCTCGCGAGCTTTAGCGACGGTGGCCTCCGTATCAAAGGAGAGACAGGCATCGACTTCGGTGGATACACGCCCGGGCACGATCTCGAGAATCTTCAGGCCGAAGCCGACCAGTAAATGGTCGATGACCAAATCAATACGGGCCTGGTCGCTAGTGGTCGAGTCAGCCGCAGAGGCGATGGCCTCGTCGAGGACGCTCGCGTAAGCATCTTGCTGCAGGGCTTTGAGGATGAGGGAGGGATTTGTCGTGGCATCCTGCGGGGTGTAGGCCGCGAGGGTTTCAAAGTCGCCTGTATCGGCAACCACGGTGGTCATTGTTTTGAGAGAGTCGAGTGTATTGGCCATGGAGTCATATCTGTCAGCTCATTGTCGTGGGAGCAATGGCGTTTTGTATTTTTAGCATGAATTATCTTTATAGTTGCAAGCAGCCACAATCAGTGCAGCCCAGCCGGCCACAAAAAGCAACCCACCCAAGGGAGTGATGGGTCCAAGCCAGCGTGGGCCGTCGAGCGCCAGCCAATAGAGCGAACCTGAAAAAAGTGGCACACCCCAGCAAAAGCAATAGGGAGCGAGGCGGGAGCCGGGGCCCTTCATCCGAAGCGCGACCAGCAGGAGTATGGCCAAGGCATGCCACATTTGATAGGCAACCGCCGTATCCCAGACTGCTTTGGTCCCCAGCGCTAGTAGTCGCTCGTCCAGTGCGTGCGCACCAAATGCCCCCAGAACGACGGCGAGAAGGCCGTAAGATGCGGCGATGAGTAATAGAACGGAAGTTTTGGTCATGCGGCGAGATAGAAGCGAGGCCGGGCTGAAGAGCAAATCTTTCTGGTGCTTGATCATGCTGAATAGATCACTTCCTTATTTGGGATTGCGGTATTTCATACGGCAAGAATACCCGTTCATGAATGGGCAGTGATACATTCACCGCAAACTTCGCTTTGACTTTACTACGAGGCGATCCAACGACTGGCTCAGGCCAAGCAGTCCCAAGTGGCGGGCTTT
>REBV01000280.1 GCA_007692545.1 Puniceicoccaceae bacterium | reverse complement strand
GCGCTGGTATTCACAACCATCCCCTCGCGCTGCCGCATCAAAGGATAGTCGCGCCACACAGATTGAGGTGGAATCCTATTATGATTTGCGCGCCAGAAAAAATGGCCGAGTCGACATTTGCAGCTTGACCCCCAAGTTTTGCCCGCCCCCTATTTGCGACTTGCCTCGACCGCCAAACGAATCGCCGCGCTATGTCAGGTTTCGACGAAAGTCCGGTTCTCTGCCGACGCGCGCCAACCGGACAAGGAGTGGACAGAAAGGGGACATTTTGTGACCTGTTATGACGAGCATGAGCGAGATTCAATTATCGCAGGCTGTTTTTAGTTGCCTGACCGATATTGCTGTGCTTCCAATATCACATGAGCGTGAATTTAGCACAGATCATCCGTGCGCGCCGGTCCGTTCGTGGGCTGGAACGCCAGGATCTCGCGGCCGCGATTGGGTGCGACGTGCGCACAGTACGCCGATGGGAAAGTGGAAGCCTCCCGCGCTCCCGCCATCTGCCGGCCCTGCGCGCAGCGCTCGGCATTCCTCTCGACGAGATGGACCGCATCATGCTGGAGTTGATCCGTGACGGTGATTTGCGGATCGAAGGGCCGGAGTTTCTGGAAGCGCGCGGGCTGTCCCATGGCTGGCTGGCGGAAACCCTTCTCGCTATGGACCGGCGCCTGATCGACATTCACCCGGCCTTGGGAGTACATGATCCCGATCAATGGGCACCGGTTTTCGAGGCACTGCCCAATTGCTGGCGACTGCTGACGCATCGAGGCGAAATCATTGGCAATTGGCAGTTTGTTCCGCTTGCCCCAGGCATACAAGAGGAGATGCGTGCCGGGCGGGTTCTCGATTCCCAGATACGGCTCGACCATCTCGTAACCCTCGATCTTCCGGGCGAATTTGACATGAACGTCACCGCGATGGTTCTCGAGCCGAGTTACCGCATGGGCAAGGGACTGGTCATGCTGTTGCGATCATTTCTGGAGCAAGTTTGTGAGTTGGCACACCGAAAGGTGTTCTTTTCATCAATTAGTGCCAATGCCTGGACGCCGGAAGCCATACTTCTATGCCAGCGCCTCGGCATGCACGCTTCCGGAAAGGTCACAAACGAACGTGGTGTTTTCTTTGAAACCACCGTTGCTGATCTGCCTAACTCCTTGGGGTTTCCTGAGGTAAGCCGTCTCGTCGAATGCTACCACACTATTGTAGCGCGTCCGCCAAATAATGCCGAGGTACGTTGAATTGAAAATCCGAAAGGTTGAATAGCTATCCCGCCAATCACCAGTAGAAGGCTCTGCTGCCGTCTTTGTAATGTTACTTCTATTCTCACTTACTAACTGAAGGGAACTGATGATGCTCATTTGCCACCTCAACATCACAATTGATTTTATTTCTCAAATTTTACGCTGGAGCATCGAGAATTGGTCGCAGCCGTCTTCACGAGGCCAGCAGTCTCTTCGCGTTCTGTCAGCGCAGGTATATGAACTAATTCTAAAGTAGAATCTTACTTAACGTTTCTGAACGCCCCACGCCCTTGAGGAGGATGACATGCCGATAGCCATACCGCTTCCATATTCCACTGGAAGTTACCTAGTGACGCAGGGCTTTGACACTTCTTTCAGCCATCGAGGTCATTTGAAATGGGGCATAGACTTCGGTTTGCCTTACGGTACTGCAGTAAACGCAATATTGAGTGGCGAAATTGTCGCGTTTCGTCAGAACGTCGCGGAAACGTTCATTGAGGGGCCGGCAGATCAAGATAATCCGGCATCAGCTGGAGACGGCCTAGGAAATTTTGTAACCATTCGCTCGACAGTGAACGGGAATGATCTCTTCACTACCTACGCGCACATGGCGCCCAATTTCCTCAGTGATAGCCTCGGCATTGACGCTACTGAAAGACCCTTCTCGGAAAACACAGTCTGGGGGACCGTAGGATTTGGCGAAGACATGGGTGTTACCGGCGCAACTGGGATTAGGTTTACAACACGACCTGAGATAGATGGTGCCGCGAGGGGGGCGCACCTTCACTTGCATATGGGAACTGAGATTGTCGAGACTTCGCTTTCTGAATGGCAGGCGAGCGGTATGAATGATGCTATCTTACCTGTTTATTTTGGAGCGTTTGGAATTGACTCTAACGGCATCTGGCTGCAACCGAGTGTCTTCAGTACTGCGTATCCGGGGTCTGATTTTGCAACCTTTTTGGATGCGAATGAAGCCGCCAACGGTTCTGATCCGGGCGATCCTCCCGTCGACGAGTCCCCGCACGATCAGATCATCAGCATCTTTACGGACCCGTCCCAGCCCGTGGTTATTTCCGACATTCGCTACACCGGCTCGCCAGATGCAATCGACGTTCTTCCCGATGGCCTGAGCGTCACATCATCCTCGGGCAATCAGACTGTTAACCTAGGGCCCGGTATCGTACTCAGCACCGGTGCCCTCCCTGTCGGGACCCAGGCAGCGCTTGGATTTCCCGGAGACCCGCAGCTTGACCAAGTTGCCCAGGAAGCTTTTTCCGGGGCAGGCCAAACATTTGACGCGGCGATCCTCGACATTGACTTCGAAATTGTCGCCAGTTTGATCAATGCCGATGACTGGGAGATGCGGCTCGAGTTCGTGTTCGCCTCCCAAGAATATCCGAACTTCATCGACTCGCCTTATGTTGACGTTGCAGGCATATTTGTGAACGGCCAGAATGTGGCCTACCTAGATGATGCTGGAACTGTTCCACTTAGCGTTACTAGCCAAGCGGTCGGCGGATATTTCATTGATAACACGTCCGGTGAGTACAACACGCCATGGAATGGCTTTACAGGTGTACAGTCGGTTCGGTTCGGATTTCAGGACGGGCTCAACAACTTGAGAGTTGGGATCGCCGATACAGGGGACCAGATTCTAGACAGTGGTATCTATGTCTCGAACCTACAACTAGTCCCGACAAGCGGTAGTGGCGGCGGTATTCTGGGTGTTCTGCAGCCTTTGGTTGGTGGCGTTGTCAACCTTGCGAACTTTGCGCAGGAGGTTATCCTCGGTTCGTTCCAGTACACTCTAAATGGCACGCCGCAGTCCCACAATGGAAATGTCATCAACGGGTTCGGATCTGGTGACATCCTGTCGTTCGAAGGAGTGAGTTTCGGTTCGCATAACATAACTGTCACCTACGGCTCGCTGATCTTGGAGATGGATACGGATCAGGACGGTGACATCGACACCACAGTCTTCCTCGCCGGGGACTATTCTTCGGCAAATGTGCTTGTCGAGCAGGTTGACGACGATACGAACGTATTGCTGAACTTCGCCCCAGTTGCGGAGGACGACGCGTTCGAAACCCAATCGGGCGTCGAGGTCACGGGCAACGTGCTGGCCAATGACAGTGATCCGGACGGCGATGAACTGGAGGTGGCCTCCTTCACCTATACTGGAGACGGGACACTTGAGGTCGAGAGCGACGGGAGCTTCACCTATCTTCCGGCCGTAAATTTCTCCGGAACATCAAGCTTTTCTTACATAATAACCGATGGGTTTGGCGGTGAGGACAGCGCAACGGTTACCATTGAAGTTGAGCCTTTCTTGCTCTCGGGTATCGTTTTGGATGTCAATGATGCGGCGCTCGGTGGGATCGCTCTCCAGCACAGCTCCGGTGTAGAGACGACCTCCGGTGCTGACGGACGCTTTTCTATCGAGATTGCAGATGGCGGCACCGGGCTGTTGACCGCCTCGGGCAGCGCGCCCGAAGGCACATTATCTATGGAGGATGGAGCCGCGGTACTTCGCGCTGCGATGGGGCTGACGCAGCTTGATTCATTCGAGTTCATCGCTGCGGACGTGAATCGCGATGGCGTGGTAAATGCGGCTGACGCTCAAATGATATTCCGCCATTTGTCCGGACTTGACACTGACGGTGATCCAGAAGGGTTTGCCTTGATCGATGCAAATGGTGATTACTCCGGCGCTCAGCTGAGCGATACGGGCTATGCAGGCGGCGTCGAGACCCCTCCGATGGAGGATGATCTGGAGATTTCGCTGATCGCACTTACACTCGGCCAAATGGATCAGTTCGATTTCGCATGATCACCGCCCCTAGATATCTTCCAGTATAAGGATCCTTATGATGAACAAATTATTTCGTGCTTCGTTTTTTGTGAGTTCTGTGCTTCTGATTTCGGCTTGTAGCGGTGGTGGTGACAGCGGCGGGTCGGCTGAAACACCGCCGCCTGACGCATCTACATTGGCGGAGCGGCAATCATTCGCTGATGGTGTGATTGACGAACAACTCTCCATACTTTCATCTGGTGCTGCTGATCCGGCAGGATTACCAGCCACGGCCTCCTATTCAGGGAGTTGGGCGATGAGCCTTGATCCCGGCGGAGACCTTGAGGTCATTGGCGGATCCGCTGCCTTACAGGCCGATTTTGACGCCGGAACTCTCGGTGGCACGATGCAGCAGGAAATCCTGGTCGGCGCCGGTGGCACACTGTCGATACAGAACGGAACGATTTCAGGTGTGGACATTGTGGGTGATGTGACTGGGGACCTGAACGATCCGGGCGGATCAGGCAACATCAGCGTCGACACATCGCTTGACGGCTTTATTGCCAATGCCGGTGTTCAGGGCACCATGACAGGATCGGCAACACGGGGAGGCGAGACAGTCGGGGCACAGGGCGTCCTTGCTGCCACGCAAGATTGAGCCAGGCGTCGAAGGTGCTCTCGGAATCGGCTCAGCTTAGCCGATTAACGGCTTTTCTTCCCGCCGATGGTAGGGCGTCTTGCCAAGTAGCCGCGTTGGAGCCTTTTTTAGGTCGGGCCAGAGTCGACATATCGCGGTAGTTTTCGGACGCCGCTAGTTCGGATCACGGGGCATTGGGGTAAAGTACGGAATGGCGCTCGGACAATTCGGTAGACAGGAGCTGAAACAAGCTTTGAAAGCCTCCCGGGGCTTGCTGGTCGGGGTGGCTCTCTTCAGCGCATTGGTCAATCTTCTGATGCTGACGGGACCACTGTTCATGCTTCAGGTTTATGACCGCGTGCTGGCGAGCGGTTCAGAGGAGACACTGGCCACGCTCTTTGCTCTGGTGGCAACGCTGTTTTTGTTCATGGGCCTTTTGGACCATGCCCGCACACGGGTGCTCAGCCGCGCAGGCGCCAAATTCCAATCTATATTGGATATTCGCGTATTTAGGGCCGTTCTGCATAGGGGATTATTACCGGGAGAGCGCGGTCGGCCGGCGAGCGGGTTGAAGGATCTCGAGGCGATACAGCGCGCATTGTCGGGACCTGGCCCATTCGGGTTCCTTGACCTTCCGTGGGTACCATTTTTCCTGCTGATCATTTTTCTTTTCCACTGGTGGCTGGGCGTATTCGCGCTCGTCGGTGGCATTACCTTGGTAATCATCGCGCTCTTCAACCAGCGCCGGTCGCGGATGCCGCTGGCGCAGGCAGCAAATATCGGCAGCCAGTCGGAGGCCTATGCCGAGGCGATCCGCCGTGAAGCGGAAGTGGTCCATGGGCTGGGGATGCAGTCGGCCGTGCTTAATCGCTGGAAGACACTCCGCGACCAGACGCTGCAGGCGCAGATTAATGCTTCCGATGCTGGTGGGGCCTTCACTGTCTCATCCAAGACATTGCGGCTTTTTCTGCAGTCAGCGATCCTTGCACTCGGCGCACTGCTTGCTGTGCGTGGACATATCAGCCCCGGGATGATGATTGCGGCCTCCATATTGATGGGGCGCGCACTTGCGCCGGTCGATCAGGTGATCGCACACTGGTCGACGATGGCGCGCGCTGTTCAGGGCTGGAGGAGCCTGGCGGACATGTTGCAGCGGACCCCACCAAGCGTAGAGCGCATCGCCCTCCCGTCCCCGGAGGGGCGTATTGAAGTAGAGAACATCATTGCCCGACCACCTGGGACGATTCACCCGACCATACGCGGGGTGTCCTTCGCCCTGATGCCAGGGCAGGCCCTCGGGGTGATAGGGCCTTCGGGATCCGGCAAGACGACGCTCGCCAAGGTTCTGCTCGGCCTCTGGCCACCGCTCTCGGGGGTCGTCCGGCTCGACGGTGCCGCAGTCGACCAGTATGACGCCGACGTACTCGGACGTCATTTGGGCTATCTACCCCAGGACGTGACTCTATTTGACGGCACCGTCGCAGAAAACATCGCGCGCTTCGATCCGGAGGCGACGGATGCCGCGATTGTGGCGGCAGCGCAAAGGGCCGGCGCCCATGATCTGATCCTCGGACTCTCTGACGGTTACGAGACGCAAGTGGGCCCGAACGGGGCCTCTATTTCGGGCGGCCAACGCCAGCGGGTCGGTCTGGCCCGGGCCTTCTATCGAGACCCGGTTTTGCTGGTGCTTGATGAGCCAAACGCACATCTCGACATGGTTGGCGAACAGGCCCTTGCACACGCGATCGAAGCACAACGTGAGCGCGGGGGTATTGCCGTGGTGATGGCACACCGCCCAGGTGCTATCATGGCGTGCGATCAGTTGATGATGCTCGATCAGGGTCAGGTGCGTGCGCTTGGCCCTCGCGATGACGTGCTGCAAGCAACCACACAGAACTTTCCAAAGATTGTCGCCCAAAAGCCCGCGGAGTAGAAAAGGCCATGTTCAAATCCTCATCCACTCAGCCCGCAGAGCAGAGCTGGTCCGCACGTAAATTTATGCGCCTGGGTCTGGTGACGGCTTCAATCCTGGTGATTTCTGTTGGCGGTTGGAGCGCGTTTGCCTCAATCAATGGCGCTGTGCTGGCTGAGGGGCGCCTGAAGGTGCAAGGAGAACGTCAGGTCGTGCAGCACCTAAATGGTGGCATCGTCACAGAGCTGAATGTGCGCGAGGGCGACACGGTGCAGGCGGGCGACGTGGTTCTGCGCCTCGACGGGCGGCGGGTCGAGGGCGAGTTGAGCATTGTCACCAACCAGCTGCAAGAGGTGCTCGCGCGAATTGCGCGCCTCGAGGCTGAGCAGGCCGGTGTGGCAGCGACTGAATTTCCCGCCGAACTGATATCCGTCGCAGCTGCGGATGAGGAAGTTGCGGCGATCCTGCAAGGCCAAGAGCGGCTTTTTCAAGCGCGGCTGGACCGTTTACATCGTGAACAGGACC
>REBV01000139.1 GCA_007692545.1 Puniceicoccaceae bacterium | reverse complement strand
TTGATGGGAGCAATGGTGAGAGGTCGTCCTGATTGCTCATAGTGGGAAGCTTTTCGACGACATCGGTCATGTAGGCAAGCGGGTCGATGCCATGTCGTTGACAGGGGCCCAAATGGGGTCATTCCGTATGTTTCGATATTTTTTGGGGCGGCGACGGCTGGGGATCGCTAAGGACAGCGGCCGCAGGAGACACTCGCCCGATAATCCGTAGGGTAAAGACAAACGTAGAATATAAATATTCAGGCGTCCAAAAGGCACCGTCCATATATTTTTGTGCCGAGAAAAGACCCCCGCCCGATGTTGGCTTCGCCCCCGATTCGCTTGGCAGCACGACCCTGCGGCGGGGCTCAGAAGCATCTCCTGAGGGGAAAGTAGCACACGCTTCCGTCTTCACTCTCCGAGCTTCGCCGGACCTTGTCCAGCGTGTCACGGAGTTGTTGGACACGCTGGACAAGGTCCGGCGTAGCCATGGCGAAGACGGAAGCGTGCACTACTTTGGGCTAATCAACGACGCGGGGAGCCGATGGGTCAGTCCAATTTTTCATGCATTTGGGCGGCGTCACAGGATTTACTGTTATCATTCGCCGGTTTTATAGTTCCCATAGCTTGGCGATGGGAACGGCTAGAAAGCGGGAATCTCCCAACGGTAGAATGTTTTCTCCATCGTAAAAAACAATTCCGGATTGGAAGTTGTCTTTCGTATATTCAGCGAGCCGTTGGAGGCCCTTTGTATCGGTCTGCGAAACTGATTGGGAGAGTTTGATTTCCACACCCCAGACTTTGTTGCCGCGCGTGATGACGCAGTCCACCTCATTTTTGTCTTTGTCGCGATAGTGCCAGAAGCGTAGCGATGAATGGGACCAACCCGCCTGAGCGATCAGCTGCTGCACAATAAACGACTCCAGCAAACGCCCAAAGCGAGGGCGCTCCGTCAGCCAGTCTTCCGCCTCCAAATGCATCAATGCCGCCGCCAGTCCGCTGTCGCAGAGATGGACTTTGGGTGTTTTTACTGCTCGCTTGGTGGCGTTCTGATGCCAGGCCGGGAGCTGCCGCACTAGGAATAGCTTTTCCAGGATAGCCAGATGGTTTTCGACGGTGATCCGTGCCCGTTTCAGGGCGTTGGCCAGTTCCGATATATTCAAAAGCGTGGCGCTACGCTCAGCCAGAAGTTCCATCAGTTTCGAGAGGTCGGTGGCATCCTTCACTCTGGCCACGTCCTGAATATCTCGCTCGATGATCGATTGGAGGTATTGCCGCAGCCAGTCCTGCGCGCGCAAAGGACTGCGACGGCACGCCTCTGGATAGCCCCCCGACAGCAACCGCGCCGGGAGCGCGGACGGTACCGGTGGCCCACTTCCCGCAAGCTTTGGCCGGAGGTCACCCGCAAGCCATTGCTGAAGAAAACGTCCCTGTGCGCCTGATTTTTCAGATTCGGTCAGCGGGTGCAGTTGGAGCGTTTCCATACGTCCCGCCAAAGAGTCCGCCAAGGTCGGCAGTTGAAGTAAGTTGGCCGAACCCGTCAGCAGGTATCTGCCGGGACGGCGGTCGTGGTCGACGCTGCGCTTGATAGCCAGGGTCAACCCCGGTGCTCGTTGCACCTCGTCGATGGTGACCTCGTCAGGAAGCTCAGCCAGAAACCCTTGCGGATCCTCTTGGGCTAGTTTGTAGTAGACCGCGTCGTCTAGACTGACGAGCAGGCGCGACGGCTCCATTCGCGCAGCGAGGGTCGACTTCCCGCATTGGCGCGGCCCCAATAGGCAAACGACCGGTGTGTCTTTCAAAGCTTCAGCAATCTTGGTCTGCAAGCTTCGTTCAAAGTATAGTTCCGGTTGCAATGCGGGTAAGTTTTCTTGACTCATTGCAAAGTATGCTGCCGACCATTTGAAAAGTGTCAACCCGACTATTTGTAAAGTCAATCAAGGGTTTGGGGCAGGGAAAACTTCAAGGACACCCATTCATTCGTCGAGGTGACTGGCACCTGACTTCTTTTCGAGAGGGCCTTAACTTTCACTCTGTATTGTTAGTAATTTTACTAGATACAATGAGTAATTCGGGAAAGTCAGTATCTGGAATTATTTGGGGCGGACTGCGCCGCGACTGCCTCCCGGGAATGGCCGCTTTCGACGAAGCCTATCGACCCGCACGCTGTCTTCTGGTCGGAGGTGACGGCATCCCTCTCGAGGATTTTCTTCGAAAACCCGCCGCCACATGGTTGTGAGCGAGCTCGTGTTCCAAGGCGCTGGCTAGCCAGCCAAAAGGGGCTACAAAAGGGGGCGTTTCGCAAAACCAGCAGGCTCCTCTAAAAAGTACCAAGGGGATATTTACCTCGCCTTGGACCTTTGCGTAAGCCGACAAGCTACTGGACTCGGACTTCCCGGCTTTCAACCAGCCCTCGTGCTCTACGCTGCGGCCTTCGGCTCCCGATACAACTGCTCGCTGCCACTACGTCCGCGAAGCCAGTGCTGCCCCTTCGTTCGGGCGCGGGTCATAATCGAATCCAATTGACCGGCTATCCGGTAAAATAGACCGCCGTAACCCTCAGTAAGCAACTCAAAGGAGAGTTAAACAACGTCTGGCGTTATCGCAGCGGCAACTACCGTATTCTATGCCAGCTTCAAGACCAGGTGTTTGTCGTGCTGGTGCTCGAAGCAGGCCACCGCAAAGACATCTACAAGTAAGAGGCCGAAAAAAAGGTTAGCCCGAATGGCTAACTAAAGGCGGTTTACGATCAAAGAATCAGGCAGGGGTCATAGCTTTTCACTGAGTTGCTGACGGTGTTGATTAAAGAAAAGTAGCACACGCTTCCAGCGTGTTTTATTGGAGAACAAAGGGTATTCAGGTAATGATGATTGACCACGTTAAAAAGTTTCAGGGCTAAGCTCGACCCAAGCTAAAGCGTCAGCCGTGCAACAGATAATCGAAGTCATCCCGGCTGAGTCCGGCCCTGGCTGATTGGGCACCCGGCTCTTCGACCAGCTGTCGGAAGAGCTCGGCTTTACGGGCTTTGAGCTCAAGCATGCGGGCTTCGATACTGTGCTGCATGATCAGACGCTGCACGAAGACTGAGCGCGTCTGACCGATACGGTGGGCACGGTCGCTGGCCTGATTCTCCACGGCAGGATTCCACCAGGGATCGAGGTGGAAGACGTAGTTGGCCCGGGTCAGGTTGAGCCCAACGCCGCCAGTCTTCAGACTGATAAAAAAGAACTTGGGTCCTTCACCACTCTGAAAGGAGCGAACGATCTCCTTGCGCTTGGCTACTGGTGTGCGGCCGTCCATGCGCAGGTATTGGATGCCCCGCTCTTTGGCCACGACCTCCATCTGATCCAGCCCGCCGATGAATTGACTAAAAACCAGCGCACCATGTCCTTCAGCCTCCAGCTCTTCCAATTTATCGGCCATGTAGGCGAACTTCGGCGCATGCTCCGGCAAGTGTTTACCCAAGAGGGCCGGACTCACACAAACCTGGCGCAGGCGTAGAATCGCGGCCAGTGCGACAATTCCGGCCTGCTGCTGCGGCCGGTCCTCGTAGGCTTCGGCGACCTCGGCCTTAACCTCGGCCACGGTGCGGGTGTAGATCTCTTTCTGCATCGGTGACATCTGGAGAAAGAGCTCGTGCTCCTCTTTTTTGGGCAGCTCCTTGAGGATCTTGTCCTTTGTGCGGCGCAGGATGAATGGACGTGAGCGGCCCAGAATGCGGTGTGGTGCGCCCCGGTAGGACTCCTTAAACTCTTTCAATGTACCAAAAATTCCCGGCACAGCGGCCGACATGACCGAGTAGAATTCACTGGCGTTATTTTCCACCGGTGTGCCCGTCAGGCAGAGCGTGAAACGGCGCTCGATACGGGCAGCGGCTTTGGTGCGGGCCGCCGTCACGTTTTTCAGATTATGCGCTTCGTCGAATACGACGATATCGAAGGGGTGCGCCCGCAATGCAGCAAGGTCAATACGCACTCGATCATAGGTGGTGAGGATAATCTGCGCGTCTTTAAGGGCGAGCCGCCAGGCCGCTTTGCTCAAGCAGTCGAGCACCTTGAGGCTGGGGGCAAAGCGCTCAAACTCCTCCTGCCAGTTGAAGACAAGGCTCGGGGGCAGCACGATGAGGACACGGGCGCCCTTCGCCTGTGGGTTTTGTTCGAAGTAGCGGGCCAGGAAGGCAATGGTTTGGACTGTCTTGCCCAGGCCCATATCGTCGGCCAAACAAGCGCCAAAGCGATGCCGAAAAAGGAAATCGATCCAGGCACAGCCCTCCATTTGATACGGTCTCAACTCCGCCTGTAAACTAGCGGGCTTTTCGAAGCGTCCCACACCATCGAATTGAGCCAGGCTGGAGAAGAGAGACTCGGCTTCGGGCGGGAGAGACACCTGCACTCCGTGCTTGCGCAGCAGGATCCAGTCAAGCATCTCCAGCCGCGAGACTTCCAGCCCATCGTCTGCCGAAGCCCGGCTTCCATTCGGTTTTTTACGTCGAGGCCGGAGGAGATCGGCCAGTAGCTCCAGGCCCCCGGCACCCCCTTCCAACTGCGGCATAATGAGGCTGCCGTCTTTGTCTTGAATCAACAGTTGCCCTAAAATCAGCTTTTGCCACTCAGCCGGATCAATGGTCCGGTCGCCACAGCGAATGGAAGGATGCAGTTGAAACCAGTCGATTTCGCTATTTGAAGTCTGTGAATCGACCTGAATGCTAAGCGGCTCCGAGCGGATGGCCTGCTGGTTAAACTGCACCTGAACCCCCAAAGTTCGGCAGACCGAGACGATGCGTTGCAGGGTCTCGGCGCCGATTTCCGGATGTGACAGATCGATGCGGCCTTCAGACAGCGCAGTCAGATCTGCCCGGCTGTTCAGGTTGCTCAGGCTATAAATCAACATGGCTATTTTCCGGAGATCGAAGGCAGCGCAAATCCAGCGTTCCTTCGCCTCGTCTGCCAAGACGACTTCGCAACGCTCGCCAAAGGCCTCCATCAAGCGGACCAGGCCGCTGCCGATTTTTTCCAGCAGTGCATGGTAGTCTGCAACAAACAACTCCGGGTAATCCGGGGCGTAGGCATCCAGCTCCAATGTCTGGCTTGAACACTGTGAAGCCAGCACCCGGCGCAATAGGTCAAAAACGGCCTGTATCCGGCGCTTCGCACTGAGTAATTTCCCGGTGGAGCCACTGAAGAGGGGAAGCAGTATCAACTCCTGCAATTGATTCAGGTCTACCCGACAAGTGTCAAAATTCAGGAAAAGATCGAATTCGAAGGACTCCCACTCCCCGGCGGCATTCTCCATTGCGGTCAAATCGAGCTCGATCGATATGGCCTCCGCCCCGACCACTTCGGGCTTCAACTTGCGCTCGCCGACCATAAAAAGTGCCCGATGGCGGGTCTCGCCCGGGCTCAGGCTCAATTCATTAAAGGTAGCCACATCAAGCGCACGATTGCCCATGCCGAGGTCCCGTAAAGCCAGCACGTCTGCCTGCTCAATCGGGTGGATGCATCCATCCGTGGCCAGCACATAGCCGCTGTCAGCGATGTAGGTGAAGACATCAATCACGCGGTCCTTCGAGTCCAGGAATAGAACCGAATTTTCCACCTGACCACTGAGCAAGGTGAATTTGATCTCTACCTGCAGGCAATCCTGTTGGAGCCGCAAGGGACAAGGACCGTCTTCCAGCACTGTCATGACCGATATGCCCGCCGCCTCAGCTCCAGTCAGAAAGCGTTTCAGTTGTTCACGTGGTCGGGCCAGGATAAAGTCTCGGCCATGGCTGAATCCATAATGGCTATCCAGGTGGATCCCGAAAGAGCCCAGGAAATCCTGGGGCAATGGGCCCTCCGCCATGAAACTCAGCTGGCCGTCGCGATCAATCTCAGTCAGCACGAGGAAAGTCTGCTCGTCATCCAAAAATCCATCTGCCTCGTGCCCGCCTCCACCGACATCGCGGTAGCCAAGCTGCCGCCGCAGTTCCTGGGCATAGTCCTCGGGCATGGAATAACCGCCGGCACTCTTGCCCTGTATCGCCAGAAAAGTCGCCGCCATGGCCGCCACCACATGCGCGCAGCTACCCTGTTTGACACAGTTTGCACAGTCGCATTCAGACTGCATATGGCCATCGGCTACCCGTAAGCGGACGTGGTTTGCATAGCGACCCCCGCCCGGCAGATAGGCCGTTATAGTCTTCGTTCCGGCATTCCATGACAAATGCTCAACTGCAAATTGGCGGTATTGAGAAAGCCCGCGCTCCAGGTAGGCCCGATTTGCGGTGTAATAAATTTCACCCAGATCCAGCTTTTCAAAGCCCTCCAATCCCTCAAAACTGCCTTGCGCGCTAGATCCCATTGCAAAACTTCAGACCAAACCCAGATCTGCTTTGGTTACGAGCCTTAATTAAAAGAACTCTGAAAAAGATCGCGCATAGCGTCGAGAACTTGCTGCACGGAAATCGAGGCCATCGTGCCATCCTCCGAGACGATGACCCGATGGCTTGGGGCGTCCAGCGGATAGGGGCCATATTGTGCCGGTGAGGTCGGGCCGTAGAGCGCCAGCACCGGAGTGCCCACCGCTGCCGCGATATGCACCGGCCCGCTGTCATTGGCTACGACGAGGGCCGCCTGCTGGATCAATCCTATAATTTCAATCAGGTCGGTTTTACCCGACAAGTTCACAATGTTGCCAGCTGCCGGACAAAGTGCTGCCGACCGATCCGAGGCACACCAGGCGAAAGTCCTGGCCGGACACATTTCGGCCATCTGCTGGATACATTCGGGGAATGCCGGCCACTCTTTTTCGCTGCGCCGACTCTCAGGGAAAACGAGCACAGAACCAGTCGAGTCTGCCAATGGAGCGGGTCGATCCGAAGCGGGAAATTCAAAGCGCAGCGAGTTTTGAATCTCGGCCCGCATCCCCAGGGCGGGCAGAAATTGCGCCAGGATGTCGACCGCATGTGCGGGCGCCGCCTTGGGTAGATCCATTTTCTCCGTGTAAAAAAGCCCGGCCCCCTCGCGGGCATCACGGCGACCGATCTTCCGGCTTGCCCGCGCGGCGCCTGCCATCAAACCACTCCGGGCCAGGCCCTGAAAATCAAGCAGCACATCGAAGCGCGTCGAGCGAATCTGCCGCAGCAATCGAAGAAACGCCCGCACCCCACCCTGACGCTCGAAAACGATGACGGCATCGACCGCTGTGCAGGCCTCCACGATGGACTGGAATGAGGCCTCAACCACCCAGGTGATGTGTAGCCCGGACTCTTGAGCGCGCATCGATTCGACCACTTGCAGGCCGTGAATGATGTCCCCCAAAGAGGAGGGTTTAATAACTAAAATGCGTTTCATGCTGTGTCCGGCAAGGACAGCCCCCGGTTGAATGTATCATCAGGCGAGAGTGCGCCCAGCAGGGCCTCCAGGCACCGCTCAACCGAAACCTGCTCAATGGGCAGCCCACCTGTAGCCGGGCACCCTTCCGGCTGGAGTATCCAGTGGGGCGTCGAAAAGATCGGACCCGTGCGCACCGGGTTGGTGGGGCCAAATACCGCCACCACCGCCGTGCCCAGCATGTTGGCCAAATGCATCCCCCCGGTATCATTGCAACAAACCACCGGACAGGCAGCGAGTTCATCGCAAAACTCGGCCAGGTTGGTCTCCCCGGCGCGGTTGTGCACCCGCGCTGTGTCGAAACCGTCACAAACCTGGTTGGTAATGGCACGATCCGCCGGGGTCCCGTAAAGCACGATCTCCGTCACCAAGTCCGACTCGAGCAAGCCCTGGACCAAGCCACGCCAATGCGTGATCGGCCAGCGCTTTCCCGGGAAGTTCTCCGTGCCACAAATCAATCCGACGCAGCCCGGGCGCTGGGGCACCGATGTTTGCACGGGCCGGACATCCAGCGGCTCTCGCAGGCCATAGAACCGGGCCATCTGCTCCCAAACCGATGTTTGGTGAATTTGTGTTTCGTCAACGGTAGCCGGCAGCGCAAAAGCCTGGGTCAACAGCGGCCGCCGCTTGCCGGGACGCACCATACCATAACGCCGGGGACAAGCGGTCAAAAAGGCCTCCAAATCGCTGCGAAAGGAATTGGTCAACAATAAGTAGGTGTCCGGATAGTCCCGCCGCATCGCATAAAAGGTGCGAAAGTAGCCAGCGCCCTGCTTGGGGAGTGGAATGAAATGATCCGCCACTCCGAGACGCTCGACCAGCGGTTGAAACGCCGCCTTGCCAATGAGGGTGAACTCAAAGTCCGGGCGTCCGGCGCGGATCGCCCGCAGCACGGGCAAGGCCATCACCACATCACCCAGCCAATTCGGCAGGCGCACCCAGAAGCGAACCTTACGCGGTACTTCGTCGTAGCCGTGCAGCTCGTTGGATCGGGCCAGTTGATTGCGCTTTTCCGGCAGGCGAAAACGCTTGCCCGGAGCATAGAAATGATCCCAGCGATCATGCAGCCAGAGCCAGTCCGAGGCCGTCTGCTGATCGCGCCGCAAATACCGCTCCAGGGCATCGTGCGCCGCAATCGTCACATCGACGGGCTCATCACCCAGCGGAATGGAAGTCAGCGTCAACTTGGCCTTCCAGAAGCTTTGCCGCTCGACCAGCATGACAAAAACATCCGCCCGGAAACGGTGTGCCATCAAGCCAGGCAGGTCCGTAGCCGAAACAATGCGATCCATAAAGGTAATGGTCGTGCCCTTTTTGGACGCATCCTGATCGAACAAGACCGTGACGATCTCACCGCGGCGCAGGGCCGCCATGGCATCATTGTAGCCGGAGCGACGCGAAAGCAGCTTCGCGCCAAACTTCTCCCGCTCCCGCGTGACCCAACGGTTGATCGACGCCTGATTGAGTGGACGAAAGATGACATGAATCGGCTTCAGGCCTTTGACCCGACCCGGCAGCATGGTGGCGGCTTCTGACATCGTCATGTGCGGCAGCAAAATAACCACCGGGCGTCCATGCAGTGCCCCCCCTGCTTGATAGGCCGCTATGATACGCTCTGCCTCGGGCGAAATGACCAGCGACTGCTCCAAGCGGGCCGGACTGAAAAAAGCGGCTGCCGGGCGAAAGAGCGCCAGCTCAAAGAGTCGTGCACAAGTGCTCCGAAAGACACGCCCTCTCCAGGCGTGCGTCTGATCGGGATAGGCATAGGATAGAGAGCGAAGCGTTGTGCGGCGACGCACGGGCATGAGCACCGAAACAAGCAAGCCCAAGAAACGGCAGAGCGTGGCCACGACCCATTGTGGCAGTGCGGCCATGATTCGACCAAAAACTTTAAGTATAAGAAGCAAGTCTGCATTGAAGGGGAAAAGGCCTGACTTCGGCAAGGTCTCTTTGCATATCATGCACGAATTCATTTGCCCACATCCTGTCTTTGAACTTTAGAAGGTTTTCCAAGTCCTAAAACACGACAATGACTGCAAAACACAAAGTCTCTTTTGCCCCCGAAGGCTCTCGATATGAGCGCCTACACGCGCCTAAAGTGCCCAAATCACCGATCAAGCGGTTTAAAAAGTTTTTGTCGCGGACGTTTACCTCGCTTTGCTGTCTTGTTTTGCCACCGGTTTATAAGCTTTGGATGTGGTTAGTTTGGCGCACGTCGACTATCGAAGCAAACTTCGAGCATATCCGAAAACCCGATGGTCAACATCAGGGACTCATCGCCGCGATGTGGCATGAGGATGCCCTGATGGCACCCCATTTGTTCAGTTCCCTGCGGGCTTACACCCTGGCCAGCACCGCCCGGATCGGGCGAGTCATCGCATCCGTACTGGAAGCACATAATTTTAAAGTTTTTAGGGGCGGCACCGGGCACTCCAGAAAGGGCCGCCGCCGCAGCCTCGCCCTGAGAAATATGATTTACTATCTCCGCCAAAACCCGAATTCGCGCTGCGGTATCGCCGTCGATGGCACCAAAGGCCCCGCTCGTAAGCTCAAGCCCGGCATCGTAAAAATCGCCCAGGAATGCGGCATACCCATCTTTCTGGTTAACACCGAGGTGCGCCGATCGCTTAAACTACCAACCTGGGATAAAACCATCGTGCCCCTCCCCTTTAATCGGATCCGGACTCAATTCGTCGGGCCCTACTGGGTCGAACCAGAGGCCTCCGGTGCTGAGCGGGAAACATTCCGCCGGCACATTGAAACAGAGTTGACCCGCCTGAGCGGTCACATGGCTGCTCAGGTTAAGTCCGGCCGGGCAGACGCCAAGCACGCGGGCGAGTTCGTGCCACGCGCTTACAGCCCGCTCGATCTTCAGCGAGCGACAATACCTGCTTGGGCGAGAGACCAGGATGCAAGCCAGCCGAAACCGGCTGACTCAAGCAAAAATAATGTGACAGCTGATACCTGGAATAAAAACACGGGCAGCAAGCGTTTTTGCCTGCTAGCCATGTTCCTGCTGCTTCCCCTCGCCCTCGACGCCACCCCACTGTTTTAAGCACTCGTAGTACTGATCCCGCTCCCAATTTTCGGTTGACCTA
Source organism: Puniceicoccaceae bacterium (assembly GCA_007692545.1). Taxonomy (GTDB): domain Bacteria; phylum Verrucomicrobiota; class Verrucomicrobiia; order Opitutales; family Coraliomargaritaceae; genus Thalassobacterium. The sequence goes on along the minus strand of REBV01000139.1, from coordinate 16,668 downwards.
ACTGTTCCGCTTTGATAAGCAGTGGTGTGTTTTCTACGTTTCACCCACCCAAATCACTCCGATTCTCCATCATTATTCCCGTTTATAATGAGGCGGAAAATATTGAGACCGTTGCACGCGAGGTAAAGCTGGCTTTATCCAAGATTGAGGGGGAGTGTGAAGCGCTCTTTGTCGACGATTGCAGCACGGACGATTCCGAGCAGATTTTAAAACAGCTTGTTGAGCGTGATTCTGACTTCCGAATGATCCGCCATCGTGTTAATTCCGGCCAAAGCGCCGCCGTGGCGTCCGGCTTTCGTATGGCGCGTGGCGCCTGGGTCGGCACTATCGATGGAGATGGTCAAAACGACCCGGCAGACCTGCCTTCCATGCTGGAAAAAGCGGAACAGTTGGGCGTCGATTGCGTCACCGGAGTCCGCCGGAAACGCAAAGACACCCGTCTAAAACGCCTATCTTCGCGTTTGGCAAACCGTTTTCGAGACTGGATCACGGGTGACCGGGTCAGTGACAGCGCCTGTGGCATTCGGGTTGTACGAGCCGAATGCACGGCAGAGCTTCCCGTTTTCAATGGGCTGCATCGATTCATGCCGACTTTGCTCAAGGCACAAGGCTTCTCGGTCGAAGAAGTGGATGTCTCGCACCGGGCACGGATGCAGGGCGTTTCCAAATATGGAGTCCATAATCGATTGTGGCGCGGCATCCGCGATTGTTTCGGGATTCGCTGGTATGTAAATCGTGCAGTCGCGGCAAATCGGATCGATGTAGAATGAAGGCGGGGGCTGGCAGTCATGTGGACGATATTTCCACTAAAGCGGGATGGATGGCGTGGATGCGCCGGCCAGAACTCCGGCGGCTAGTCACCCTCCTGTTCGTGGGCACGATTGCCCTGATTCTATTGCACATGACGCCGCTGAGTGCCTTGCTGGGAAACGTCCAGGAACTCCGTGATTTTTTGGATGGGGACGACTTCTGGGCGGAAGTTCTCTATTTATTGGCGGTTGTTTTTTTCGTTTCGATCGGAGCTCCCCGGCTCGTTTTTTATTCACTCGGTGGTGTTGCCTTCGGCTTTTGGGAAGGTTTGTTACTGGCCCAGATTGGGACGCTGCTCGGCTCACTCATCACCTTTCAAACTGTACGCTGGGGTGGCAAGGAGTGGGTGGTTGGAAGGTTTGGCGAGAGCCGCTCATTTCGCCGGGTCTTTCAACGGGCTGAGACCATCGAAGCCGTCGCCTTAATCCGGCAACTGCCGATCACCAGCGTTGTGATTAATATTGGTCTGGCACTCGGCCATGTAACCGTACCGCGTTTTCTGATTGGTTCGTTTATCGGCTACCTGCCGCAGGGCGTTGTTGCCACACTCATCGGGGGCGGTCTGGCCGATGATGAGTTTGCCGACGGCCTGGGGCAAATTCTTGCCGCCGGACTGATCACTGTGGCAGTTGCATTTGTGATGTGGCGCCGCTCACAGCGTAAAATTGTTTCAACCGAACCATTGTAATTATGTTTAATCAATCCTCGCAGAACCAAAAGGTGTGGATCTGGCGCAGTTTACTCGTCTGCCTCGCCCTTTTTCTTTTCGCCATACGCTTGACCGGCCCCACCGACATGGAGGGCTACGCCCAACACCGCAATATTGGCTACGTCATGGATACTGTCTGGGAGGGCAACTGGCTGGCCCACCAGGATATTCAAAATCGCGTGATGTCCAAGCCGCCCGTACACACTTGGCTGGCCGGGCTCTTTAGCTTGGTTTTTGGCGTCGATTACTTTGCTATGGCGCTGCCATCTTTTCTCGCCCTGCTCGCGCTGGCTCTACTTGTTTTTGAAATCGGGCGGCGACGCTTGGATACGATGGCGGCCGGCTTTGCGGGGCTGGCTTTTTTGCTGGCTCCTCTGACTGCCAAGCATATCGCGCTCATTCGTACCGATGCCCTCTTCACCCTGACGATCGCCCTGGTCGCCTGGGCGGCACTGCGCAAGTGGGAGCGTGGTAGCACTTGGACCCTGTTTTGGGCCTTTGCCGCTATCGCCACGATGGTCAAGGGGCCCGTGGGCCTAATCTTGGGGGCGGCCGGACTGCTGGCCTACTTCTGGGAGCGCCGAACCGACCCGAATACCCCACGCCTCACTGGTGGGGGACATTTGAAGGGCCTCGCCCTCTTCTTCGGCATCGCGGGCGGGTGGTTTATCGCTGCATGGTTGGCCTGGGGGCCGGACCTGCTCGACAAAATGCTCTTTGATGAATTATTTGGGCAGGCAACCGGTGCCCGGAAAGACAGTTTCCCGGGAGAAAATCTGCCCAAGCCCACGCTCTACTTTCTCGGCCGTTTCCTGCCCTTTAGTCTATTTACTTTCTACGGACTGTGGCGGGTATGTCGACGCCCGGAGAGCGATCCCGCTAAGCGGCGCTTCGAGCGCTTTCTTTTCTGCTGGATCGGTGGTGGACTGCTCATGTTCTCACTCGCTGCACACCATCGCCCCGACCTGCTACTGCCGCTCTGGACGGCCGGTGCCCTCTTGGCCGGTAGAGAGATGGCGCGTCTAGCCAAACGTATCGGCCCGCAGCGGATGACTATTGGGACTGCAGTCATCGCCAGCATACTTGTAGCGACGACCTTCTGGAATTATCACCAGCTCACACCCAAGCGGGCGGAAATTGCTCAATTCGGGATCGAGGCGCGGCAGGCGGCAGAAGCCTTTGCCACCACGGGTCTGAATCCGCACACACTCTATCACCTCGATACCCCGGTCACCTTTCAGCTCTACCTGAAAACCTTCCGCACCTGGAGCAGTCCGGGCGAAATCAGTCAGCTCATCGAAAGTGGCGAGCCCCTGCTCGTCGCCGTGACGGAGGCCTCCAACTATTCAGAATTGTTTGAGGCTGAAATGCCCGAAGAGGTATTCCGCTGGCCACCGGCGGGTGAGCCCAAAAGAGAGCCAACTATACGAGTCATGAAATTCAATCCTTAGCGATTCGAATGAGGGCTTGTTTTCACCTGCTTTTGTCACAAACCTGTCACGACCATGACAGGGCAAAATCAAACAGTGTATTCGGCGGTCGAGTCCCTTAAGCAGGACTGGTCTTTCATCGAACCACTTAAGCTGCCGACGGAATCGATTAAAGACCGGTCGGCGGTTTTCATCCGCGACCTCAGCACGAATGGATCCACTGACGCTTGCTACGTAAAAATCTATGCCTACAAGAAGACTCCCTGGCAAAGAATCTTCAGGGCAGGCAGAAGTCAGATAGAAGCCAGGAATTTGCTCTTTTTCAGATCACTGGGTATCGCCACGCCGGACGTATTGGCCTGGGGCGAACGTCGCAACAAACTGGGCCGGCTGGTTGAGGAGTTTATCATCACGCGGGCGGAGCCGGATACCCTCCAACTCGATGAATTTGTTACCGCGCACTTAGCCGGCCCCGAATCTTCCGGGCAAAGCACTGCCCGTCTGCAGGTGGCTGGCCAACTGGGAGAGTGGACGCGCCGGATACATGAAAACCACTTCATCCACGAGGATTTGAAGTGGAGAAACATACTGGCCCGACGGGCTTCCGCAGGTGTCGAGCTTTTCTGGATCGACTGCCCCAAAGGTAGCTTTTATAAGCAGGGCAGGCAATTTGAACGCAAAAAACTGAAAGACTGTGCCACACTCGACAAATTGGCCCGTCTCCACTGCTCCAAGGATGAGCGCAGGGCTTTTTTGGAAAGTTACCTGGGCGAACAGGCCAGCTACGAGAATCTCACCGCTCTATGCGCCCGGATTGAGAGCTACCGCCGCAACCGCTTCGATGCGAAAGATGATCAACAACGTGAACATGCCAAAAACACTCACTAAAGTCGACTATGAGAGCCTGGTCAGCGGGGGTGAGGTCATTATGCACGAAGGAACCCGGCCCAAAGTCATTCGGCTCGCGGAGCAGAAAATCCTAAAACTCTTTCTCCGGAAACGCTTACTCTCCTCCCAAATCTGGATTTCCTATGCCGCCCGCTTTAGCCGCAATAGTCATAAACTCCGTGCGCGGGGAATTTCTACGGTGGAGGTGATCCATGTTTTTAACATCCCGGAGATCCATTGCACCGCGGCACTTTACCAAGAGCTCGCAGGTGAAACTCTGCGTGACTGGCTGGCTCAAGCAAGCGACGCGGAGCAAATTGAGAAACTCCGCTTGTTCGGTAGCTTCGTGGCCGAACTGCACCAGCAGGGCATTCTTTTTCGCTCAATCCATTTCGGCAATGTACTGGTCCTGCCGGATGGAAGCTTCGGTCTAATCGATATTGCGGACATGGGCTTTCGCTGCTTGGGCGCACTCTCGGTCCAGCAGCGCATTCGCAATTTCCAGCACATGGATCGCCAGGATGATGATCGGAAGCAACTCAGCGGCCCCGGCGGTCAAACATTCATCCAGAGCTATTTGGCGGCATCCCGATTGCCGCAGAAAAACTGGCCTAAACTCACTCAAGCCTTTGACCAAACCTTTGGAGCTTATACAAGATAACCATGTTTAAATTAAAACAACTCTGGGTCCGTCCCGAATTAAAACCAGAACTCGAAGGCGCCGGCTTGCTCGATATTGAGTCGGTCAGTCAACGCGATTTCGATTGGTTTGAAGCGCCCAATGTGCGCCGGGGCGGCTGGAGCGGTGTCGCCCGAATTGTCCTCAACCCAAATGCACCAGCGGCCGAGCAGAAGGCGGTCTTCCTGAAAATTCAGCAAAACCACTACTATCTTGCACCCAACACATTTTTCCTGAAAAGACTGACTTTCGAGCGCGAATTCGCCTGCCTACAGGCGATACGGGAGCACTGCGATTCGATCCCCGAAACGGTCCTGTTTGCCAAATGGAAATTGGACGGCAACGATGGTGCTATTCTGGTGACCGAGGCGCTCGACAATTGGATCCCACTGCGACCTTGGCTGCTCGGCAAACTCGACCGACCGGCACCGGATACAGATACCCTCCACCGTGCCCTTTCCGCCATCGCCCAAACCGCACGGGAAATCAATCAGGCGGGCTGGATCCACATGTGCTTTTCCGCCAAGCACATCTTTTTAAAAGAACGCGAGAAGGGCCAATTCTCCGTAAAAGTGGTCGACCTGGAAAAAACCCGCAGGCGTATCGGCCTCGGTCGGCGCGCAGTCAAAGACTGCTCCCACTTCATGCGACACACCCCGAACCTCTCCCAGGAAAACAAGTTGCATTTCCTTCAGGCCTATTTTCAAGCCGATACATTTTCATCCAGTCAAAAAAACCTGATTCGAAGAATGCGCGGCGCACCTCAAATTTAGACTCCATATTCGCCACGGCTGTTGACAAATCCATCGCAATCATTCGCGATGTCCTCCATGAAAAACCCGCAATCCTGCATTCGCATCTTATCCCGTCCATTAAAAGCCGCTCTCCTTTCGGTCTTGCTGCCTGTGGCCTCGATGCCGCTCATGGTCTCGGCGGCAACAATGGGCGTAGCAGAACCCAAAACCGACACTCAGCGGCCGACTCCGATCCTGACCCGCCCGGCCGCCACGGCGCAAAGCATCTCGATCATCGCCAACGCAAAGTATTTTGATGATGTTCAGCTGGAAGAAGCCAACGAGTTCGACGGCTTCGGCTCCGAATTGGAGCTTACGGTCCCCTTTCGCCAGAACATGCAGCTCCGTTTTATTCTGCCCGTTTATACCAGCGGTAAAGCGACCTTGATTGACCCACCCACGGGAGAACGCATCCGCATCAAAGGGCCATCGGGCACCTTTAACTACCCGACGATCCTCTTCGACCACCAACTGATGGACGAAAAGTCCGACGGCTATAACTTGGCTTACTTCCTGGGCTATGGGAAATCGGCTGGAAATTGGGGCAAACTCGATACAACCCACGGCGATATCTACAACCATCAGGGGAATCTATTTCGTATCGGCCTCAAGGCCGATGGATCCGCCGATAGCGGTGCCTACCATTGGCTCACCAACGCGGGCGTACGTATTTATCAAGGCTCGGACGACCTCAATCCGGCCCAAACAGGGGATAATTTTGCCCACCTTGAACTATCCGGTGCCGTTATCTTCAATCATGTCAGTGATCACTTCTACCCCGCTGCCGAACTGAGCTACCAGGGCGACCTCGGGAGATATAATGCCATCCATTTGATTCCACAAATCATCGCGCCAATCGGCCCGAATCTCGACCTGAAAGCAGGCGCAACACTCGGCCTGAGCGGCGATGGCGAACGTTGGGGCGCACGCTTGCAGCTGGATTACCGTTTGTGAGGAAGTCTGCTATAGGAACGGATTCATAGTACGAATGCCCTCAATTGGCTCGAAATCTTTTACGTTTTCCGTCAATATTACACCAATCCCCTCCTCCAGCATCATAGCCGCTAGCTGCATATCAAAATACTGCTGCCGCCGGATCGAATAGCGTTCGCACAGCTGCAGCGCACGTCGTGTAATTGATAGGCTCAGCGGAAATATTGTCAGATAATCCAGCCCTGCGATCGAATCAATCTTGGCCCGAGCCAGCTCGGGTGAGTCCGGTGGTTGATTCCTGGGGCCTGTCAGATTGGGATACATCTCAGCCAGATTTTGCACCGAAAGACATAGCTCAACATCCTTACGATGGCGAAGTTCAATTACTTCGTTCGCCTTCTCATAGCGTACATCTCCCCTTAAGGTCGCGTAGATGAGCACATTGGTATCCACTAAGATACGACCCCGCAGATCAGCGATCATAAGTTTCACTTCTCGAAAATTCACCGCTAAATTGACCGGCAGAGGTGACAAGGGCAGTCGCCTCCGGTTGCTCCTCGCGCAGCAGCCGCTCAATCGCGATTTCTATCACTTGACTGCGTGAGCGCTTGACTGCGTGACGGTAGCGATCCACCCGTGAAAGTATATCCTGATCAATCGTAGCACTTATATGTGATTTCATGGCATATATATGCTATAAAATCACACCAATGTCAAGAATTGGCCAGGGTAAAGAATCGACAAGCCTTCGCTGATCGATCAAATCTCAACGCTATGAACATTTTAGGACTCGGAGGTGCCGTGGGGCACGACCCCGCAACTGCTCTTTTTGTCAACGGCGAGCTGATCGCTGCTGCCGAAGAGGAGCGCTTCATCCGCGACAAGCATGCCAAGGGTAAGGCCGGGCACGAAGCGACCAAATATTGCCTGAAGCAAGCGGGCCTGGAACCGAAGGATATCGACATCGTGGCCTACCCCTACGCCCCGATCCCGCTCTCCCGACCCGACCGCTGGCACTATGCCAAGCGCTATTGGTATGCGCCGGACCGTGCCCTGACCGCCCTTTTCAACGGCAACCGCCGCTTTAAGCGCAATAAAAAGCAGGCCCTCGCCATGCTGGCCGATCTGGGCTTCGACATGACGAAGACCCGGTTTCAACCCGTCGAACACCACCTGGCCCACGCCAGCAGCGCCTATCACCTGAGCGGTTTCCAGGAAAAGACCGCCATCCTCGGCATCGACGGCAAGGGCGAGTATGCCACCACCTTCTTCGGCTATGCGGAGAATGGCACAATCCACAAGATTAAGGAGTTCTACGACCCGGACTCCCTCGGCGGCGTCTATGGCGCACTCACCGAGTTTCTCGGCTTTGAAATGCTCGACGGTGAGTTCAAGGTCATGGGCATGGCCCCCTACGGCGATCCGAAAAAGTATGACTTCTCCCGGCTGATCGAATACGGCAACGGCGATTTCAGAGTCAACACCCAGTTGGTCAACGTGATCGGCCGCCGCCGCTACAAGGAAGCTGGCAAAGGCTACTACTTCAGCCCCGCGCTGCTGGAATGGCTCGGGCCCAAGCGCCAGGGCGACGAAATCGATGACCCTTACATCGACTACGCCGCCTCGATGCAGCAACTGCTCGAAGACGTGGCCCTCCACCTGGTCGACTATTACCTTGGCGATATTCTGAAGGAGACGGGTAAGCTAGCCTTCGCCGGAGGCGTGGCACTCAACGTCAAACTCAACCAGCGGCTGATGGCGCTGCCCTACGTCGACGAGCTCTTTGTCCAACCGGCTGCCAGTGACTCCGGCACCGCGATTGGTGCCGCCGCCTACGCCGCGCACGCAGCGGGCGAAACTATTCAGCCCCAAAAGCACGCCTACCTCGGCCCGGCCTACACCACCGAAGAATGCATCGAAGCCTGCCAGGCTCACCCCGAGAAGCCCACCTGGGAAGTGCTGGAAGACCCATCCAAAACCGGCGCGCAGATCCTGGCCGCCGGCAACCCACTGTCCTGGTTTCAAGGCCGTTTGGAGTTCGGGCCGCGCGCCCTCGGCAATCGCAGCATCCTGGGCGACCCCAGCTACCCCGGCGTGGCCGACCGCATCAACGAGCAGATTAAATACCGCGAGCGCTGGCGCCCCTTCTGCCCCAGCATGCTGGATACCGTGGCCGAAGACCTGCTCCAATCCGAGCATCCGGCCCCCTACATGACGTTCACCTTTAACATGGCTGAGCACTGGAAAGAGCGCGTGCCCGAAGTGGTGCACGAAGATGGTACCGCCCGCGCCCAGATTGTAACCGAAGACACCAACCCCCGCTACTACGCGCTGATCCAAGAGCTTGAGCGCCTGCGCGGGCACGGTGTCTGCCTCAACACCTCCCTCAACCGGCGTGGCGAGCCCATGGTCTGCTCCCCCACCGATGCCCTCAATATGCTCTACGGATCCGACCTGCAGTTCCTGATCATGGAAAACATTCTGATTCGGAAAGCAGGTGCGCCCGAATTCATGCCCGCTGACTGATCAGCCATTCAGCCATTGCTCCAAATACCACTCAACGGTCTTGCGCAGGCCACTGCCGGCATCCTGGGTCGGCTCCCAGCCTAGCTCTTCCCGGATTTTAGTGGTATCCATCGCGTAGCGCAGGTCGTGCCCCGGCCGATCGGCCACAAAGTGGATGAGGCTTTCATAACTGGCGGGTGGGCCCAGGCCCGCTCCCGGCCCAAGCTCGTCCATCAGCCCGCATAAGTGACGCACCAAATCAATATTCCGCCACTCATTATTGCCGCCGATGTTATAGGTCTCTCCCACCCGGCCCTTCGTCAACACGGTGTAAAGAGCTTCACAGTGGTCTCCGACATAGAGCCAGTCGCGAATGTTTTTTCCCTGGCCATAAATCGGGATCGGCTCCCAGCGCAGACATTTTGATAGGACCAGAGGAATCAATTTCTCGGGGAATTGTCCCGGGCCATAGTTGTTGGAGCAGTTCGTTAGTAAGACTGGCAGCGCATAGGTTTCATGCCAGGATCGCACAAGGTGATCCGCCGCCGCCTTCGAAGCGGCATAAGGAGAATGCGGATCATAAGGAGAGCTCTCCGTAAAGGCCGGTTCGTCCAGGCTGAGCGACCCATACACTTCATCAGTCGAGACGTGCAGGAAGCGAAAACCTTCAGCCTGCCCACTACCGCCACCACCGGCCTTGAGCGAGCGCCAGTACTGCAGGCTCGCTTCCAGCAATTGATAGGTGCCAGTGATGTTGGTTTGAATGAAAACACCCGGATCATCGATGGATCGATCCACATGAGTCTCCGCCGCCAGATGCATCACGGCATCCGGTTGGTGCCGCAGAAAGCTAGCGCTGAGTGCATCCGCATCGCAGATATCCACCGCTTCAAACCGATAGCCAGGATGCCCCGATAAATCCTGTAGTGACTCCGGATTGGCCGCATAGCCCAGCTTGTCGAGATTGACCACTTCACAGCCCCGGGCCTCGACCAGCAGGCGGACCAGATGCGAACCAATGAAGCCACAACCTCCTGTCACCAAAATCTTCATACAGCCGGTTTAAATCCTGTTTACTCGGGGATGCCTCACTTCCATACAAAACAAATTGATAGCTGCCATCGATAAATGCACAAGACTAGTTTTGTAAATACCTGCGCCGCCCCCACAATTCACCCTGGAACATTGACTCGCTAGCAGCGGACCGTATCTCAAACAAACATGAGACTCTCAAACTTACCACGCCTGATCGGCCTACTAGCTTTCACAGCCTACACGCAAGCAGCGCTTCCCGATGGAATCGTGCCCGTGCAGACACTGGGCAATATTGAGGAATACCGTCTTAGTTCCAATGATCTCAGCGTTCTGCTCCTGCCTATCGACGGGCTTCCCGTCGCCACCGTGATGGTGACCTATACAGTAGGCTCGCGTAACGAAGTAACCGGCACCACGGGCGCGACTCACATTTTGGAGCACATGATGTTTAAGGGCACGGAGCAATTCAACAGCGCGGACGGCAGCGACTACTCCAGCCAAATGGAGCGCATCGGCGCGATTGCCAATGCCACGACTTGGTTCGACCGCACCAACTATTACGCTACCCTACCCAGCCAGTATGTGCCGATGGCCCTTGAGCTCGAAGCGGACCGTTTGCGCAATCTGCTGATCCGGGAAGACGACCTCGCCTCGGAAATGACCGTTGTCCGCAACGAATATGAGCGGGCGGAAAACAGCCCTGTCAGCACGCTGATCAAAGAACTCTTTGCCACGGCCTACATGGCCCATCCATACAATCATCCGACGATTGGCTGGGAATCCGACATCGAGAACATTACCGTCGAAAAGCTACGCGACTTCTACGACACCTACTATTGGCCGGAAAATGCGGTCGTCACCATCGTCGGAGGATTTGACCGAACTGCCACGCTGAAGGCGATTGCGACTCACTACGGGAACATCCCTAAAGCGCCGCACAGTTTGCCGGAAATGACGACACGCGAGCCCGAGCAGACCGGCCCACGCCGTGTGACGGTCCAACGCGCCGGGCAGACCGGAGTCGTTATGATCGGCTTCAAAGTCGCCGAGGGCCTACACCAAGACTGGGCGGCATTGACTTTGTTGCAACAGATTCTCGGGGCCAACCGAACGGGCCGACTTTACCGCGCTCTGGAGGATCAGGGACTGGCCAATGCCACGTTCACCTTCGCTCCGCAACTGCGTGACCCTGGGCTTTTCATTTTCGGGGCCTACCTCACGCCCGATGCCTCCCACCAGGCGGTCGAAGCGATCATTCTGGAGGAAGTCGGTTCGCTTACCTCCAGCGGCGTCGGTCAGGATGAGTTAGCGCGTGCAAAATCTGTCATTGCAGCCAATAACTTTTACGGTCGCGACGGTCCCTACCAGATCGCGGATCAAATCAACGAAGCCATCGCCATGGGCGACTGGTCGGCCTATGTCAATTTGCCCGAGGCCATTCAAGACGTCAGCGCAGAGACTTTAAAAAAAGTCGCCAGCCGATACTTTGTTGAGCGCGGTCGTACGACCGGCTGGTTCGTGCCGGAGCGCACCAATCAACGCTCTCTGAGCGCACCCGTCCTCCCCGGCCCCCAATACTACCGTGACCCGGAACTGCACGGTCCACTCCGGAAAACAAACGCGGAGCTCCCGCCTGGAAACACGACTGTGCAAAACGGAGCCAACGCTGTCGACTTCGCCTCCCGTATGCAGCGCGCCCAAGTGGGGCCGATTGAACTGGTCACCATTCGCATGCCCATCGAGGGGGTTGTCTCCTTCATCGGTAGTCTCGCCGCCGGCGATAGCCTGAGCCCGCCGGATGCACCCATGCTCGCGGGCCTGACCGCCAGTATGCTGGACAAGGGCACCACTGGCGCTGATCGCTTTCAAATAGCCGAGCGTCTCGAAACACTCGGTGCCAGTGTCGACTTTGCAGCCGACGCGCAAAGCCTACGCTTTTCCGGCAAATTCCTGCGTGCCGATGTCGGCCCCGTAATGAACCTACTGGCGGATCAACTCAGAAATCCGACCTTCGACCCCGAAGTTTTTGAAACCATCCAGCGCCGCCAGCAAGCCAGTCTCTTGCAAGCCATTGACAATCCCGACTACCGCGCCAGTGCCCGCCTCTCCCGCCACCTCTACCCGGAAACACACCTCAACCACAAACCTGCCCTGGAGACTCTCATCGCCGACTTGGAGCGCACAGCAGCCCAGGACCTGGCAGACTTCCATGCCACCCACTATGGTCCCGAGTCTTTGCGCTTGGTGTTCGTCGGTGACATTGACTTCGAGCAAGTCAAGGCGGCTGTGGGGAATGCTTTCGACGGCTGGAAGGGGGGCAGCCAATATCCCGAACTCCAAACCGAACAAACGGATCACGGCCAGCATAGTGAGCGCATTTATATCGAAGACAAAACAAGCGTCTCGGTCCGCCTCGGTCACAATACGCGCCTCCAGCGGACCGACCAAGATTACCTCCCGTTCATGCTGGGTAATTTCATTCTCGGTGGTAGTTTCCACTCGCGCCTGATGTCAGAGGTCCGCGAAAGCCGGGGGCTCACCTATGACATCCGTAGCCGTCATGAGGGTGACATCCTTACGCCCGGGAACTGGCTGCTCACGGCCAGCTTCTCCCCTGGCCAGCTGGATGAAGGCCTCCGGGTCACTCGTGAAGTGCTGAACCGCTGGCATGACGAGGGTGTTAGCGAAGAAGAGGTAGCGGCCGCTATCGAAACCCTGACGGGCAGCTACCTGGTCGGACTCTCCACCACGGCCCATGTGGCCGGACAAGTGCACAGCTTTATGGAACGCGGCTTCCCACCTGAATACATCGATGCCTACCCCCTGGATATCCGCCAACTGACCGCCGAATCCGTCAACCGCGCGATCCGCCAATACTTCGATCCGACCCAACTGGTTGAAGTTGCCGCTGGCACATTCGGCGAAGCGGCTCCTGACCCCGCAGATCACGGGAAGCGCCAAACGATTCAATTACGCATCGACGCCCCCGATGCCGGCTGGAGTTTGGCGATCATGGAGGTGTACCGCACACAGGAGCGGATCCTTGCCGTTTCCCGCTTGCACCGCAGTGAGGACCTCTCCGCCCAGGTCATCAGCACGGTCTCCGATGCGGTGGATATCGACGCCACACAGGCAGACCTGCCCATCCGCCACTTCGTCATCGGAAAAACCTGGGACTGGGGCAACTCAGATGCCTTCACCCCCATCGAATCAAGCGACGAACTGCATGAACTACTCAAAAACGCTGAAGTCCTCTACCGACGCGACGAATAATCCTGCATTTCAGCATTGCAGCCAAGCACAGCAGCTCCAAATACTCCTACTTTCATTTTAACCTTTACCCCGCGCCGCGGCTTTCACTCTCACTCAAACAACTATGCCAAAGATCGACGTAGAAACTCTTAAATTTATCCTCCAGCGCAACGAGCCCGACATCCGCAAGGTCAACGACATTATGCACGAGGTCGAGATGGAGCTCAAAGCCGAAGAAGAGGAAAAAGCCAATCGCCCCCCGGCGGTTAAAAAGCAGTATTCCATCATCATTGCCGACGCCGAAGGCGAACTGTCCAAAAAAGACCTGACCGGTTGGGTGGTGCAAATCCCGGAGGACGATAGCGTCACCGTCGCTCCCGAGCGCATCATTGCCGCCGCCTACGAGTTTAACACCACCCCCAAGGGACGCCGCATGCCGGTGCAGACCATCGGTGAAGCTTGCGAAGTGGTCACCGCCAAACTCTTCAAAGAGCAAAACATCTGGGTCAAGACCAAGGTTCCCGTTCTGGCCATGACCTGCCCCAATCAAATCCCGACCGAAAAAGTCGACCGCCCGGATTAGGCGGCTCTATTCTACCAGGGCACAAAGCTTTCCTCGCGCACACGCTCCGGATAGCGGATACGCTTCTGCATACGCAGAGCATCGCTGTGATCCTCGTAATAACCCAAAAACTCACCAAATGCACGATAGCCCAATCGCTCGTAGAGCTGAATCGCTGCCTGGTTTTGCTTGGCCACTTCGAGCCGCATAAAGAGCCGGTCCGCATCCACCGCCGCCGCTTCCAGTGCCTGCATGAGAACATTCGCGTGGCCACGCCCCCGCATCTGCGGATGCAGCGCGATCGAATACAGCCGCGCCAGGCGGGTCCCCTTGTGCAGCAAAACCAGCCCATAGCCCCAAACCTGCCCATCCGTCTCCAGCACCAGCAAAATACTGTTATCCCCCTTCACCCAACGCTGAAAAGAGCGGCGACTCAACCGGTCAGAGACAAAACAAATCGTCTCAATCTCCAGCAGCCGGTCGATATCCTCGACCACGACCGGGCGCACGCAGAGCTCACTCACGCCCACGACGCTCCAGACGATTGACAAACTCCTGCATGATCATCCTGTAGAGCTCGTCCCCCACATAAGCATCCTCGACCCCATGCTCGATACTGGGATTGTCGTTCACCTCGATCACATAAATGCGCTCCCCCTTTTGCTTAATATCCACCCCATAGAGCCCCTTGCCAATAATTGCGCTGGCCTTCAACGCGGCCTCCAAAACGGCCTTGGGGGCCTCAAAAGTAGGTATGGTTTCAAAGCCCCCGGACTGGCCGGACTTGCGGCTGGAGGCATGGTTGTAAATCTGCCAATGGTCCCGCGCCATGAAGTACTTGCAGGCGTAGATCGCGCGTCCATTCAATACCCCAATCCGCCAATCGTATTCCGTATAGATATACTCCTGCACCAGAGCCAGGGCTGATTCCTCAAGCATCAGCAGCAGTTTTTCTCTCAGCTGAGTTCGATCCGCCACCTTGTAAACCCCGATCGAAAATGAGCTCTCCGGCATCTTTAAGACCACCGGATACTCCAGTGCCGCCTCGATACGATCCAGCTCCTTGTCCTCCGCTCCCGAGACGACCAGCGTCGCCGGAGCACTCACCCCATTGTAGCTAAAGGCGTCATGCAGAAAAATCTTATTACAGCAGCGCATGATCGAGGTGGCGTCGTCAATCACGACCAGGCCCTCGACTTCACCCTTGCGCGAAAGTCGATAGGTCGGATGGTCAATCTGAGTCGTCTCACGAATAAACAGGGCGTCATACTGCGAGAGATGCTTGAGCTGCTCCGAGCGAACCAGGTCCACCTCGATACCGACATTCGCAGCTGCTTTCACAAATCGCTTGATGGCCTCGCTATCACTAGGCGCATTCGCCTCATCCGGATTATGCAGGATGGCCATATCCCAGCGATACTTGTTCTTCCGACTCGGGCGCCGCCAGACCTGCTCGGTAAAAATGCGCAAGCGCTCATAGAAAACGCCCCGCTCCACCGCATCCAGTGCCGACAGGCTGAGTCGTTCCACCGCAAGTTCGGCACCATGGCTGGCCGGGGTCAATGACACCCGTAATACCGGCGATGGGTAGCGCTCAAACAGAACCTTTCCCACCTTTCTGAGAGCCTCATTCGCCGTCCACCCAAAATAAACATTCAGCACCAATGGCCCCTCCAGTTGGGCGCTCAATTTAGGCAGCCAGGTCTGAAAGCGATCCTCCTCCGAAGACTCCTGATAACGCAGGTCATTGATCGTATTGATGCTCGGCAATACCCGGTGTTGACGCGACTCTGCCAAGAGCGAGCAATAATAGCCCCGACTCAGATAATGCTCCGTATCGCATAAATTAATGATACGCGTGCGCGGTTCATCCAGTTTCGGATAGTCCGACAGGTATTCGTCAAAGGTAATCACATTCAGACCCTCCGGAGCTATCTCCAAAGGGTCCACAACGACTAAGGTATTAAACATGGAAGTGGGCCTCGATGGTCGAATCCATTACGCCATCTTGGTTATTCGGTATTGCACACGTTTCTGCCAGAAGTCACTCTTAAACTCGACTAGTGTCCTTTTCTTTGGTCGATTAAAAATTTACCTGGTTGAGAAATCTGGTTGTGATCCACCCGCGATTCGGCAATGTAATTATATTTGCTGCGTATGAACACCCAAAAACCCTCCCTCTTCCAACAGTTTTCGGCAAAGTTCACTATCTGCCTGGCCATGACGATTCTGTTGAGTCATCTGGTATCTGCTCAACCAAGACCGGCGCAGGGTCGTCCCGCTCAGAGTGATGCTCCCAGCTTACAGCTTATCGAAAATTTCCTCCAGGTTAGCGGTGGATCTTTAGCGCACCGCAATCTTCTGAATGTGGTGGCCTCAGGGCAGATCAAGGAGTCCATCCAGGAGCGCCGGTTCAAGCTAATCGAAACAGCCGACGGCAGGCGCCTCATCACCTATGACTGGGTGCACCTGGGCCGGGCCCATCAGGTGGTCTACGGGCATGATGGTGAGCAAACATGGAAACAGGTACGTAAACCACAGATAGAGGAACCGGTAGCTTACAGCGGCATTGAGGGGCGTCACTTCGCCCAAGTCCTCTGGTTGCTACAACCGTTTACACTGCCGCGTAAAGGGGATTACATTTTCCAATTTGAGGGCAACGCCAAGGTGAAAGGCCGCCCGGCCTTTTTAGTCAAAGGTTTTGGAGCCGAGGAAAGACACGCCTGGTTCTATTTTGATCGGGAGAACTCGCTGCTGACTCGCTGGGGAGCGATTGGGGCGATTGCCGGGGCCGAGGCATACATGGACTATCAGGCCACCCGATTCAAGGGAGTGGATGGGCTGCTCTTTCCTACCGCCATTGAACTAGTGGTCGAGAATGCCGTCTTTGGGCGGGTCACCTTTGACTCGATCCAGACGAATCAAGACTTGAGTGATATTTCTTTCCAGGCCCCGGAAATGGAGCTGCCCACGCTCCGCCAACGCCCGATTTCAAGTGATTGATGCAGATCGATCCGATGCAACAAAGCGTCCGCCTGGGCGTGCGCGAATTGGCGATTTTCCGTAATTAT
>REBV01000114.1 GCA_007692545.1 Puniceicoccaceae bacterium | reverse complement strand
GGCTAGTCGATCCGGCGAAGCCCTCCGGATGACAAGGTAATCGATTTATTGCTTTCACCAACGGGAAGCTCAATACGATAAAAGCCATCACCTAAATCTGCTACCGTCCCGGTGGATGCGGTCGGTACTATATCTCGACCCGCAATCTCAGGAATAATTTACCGTTGTGCATTTCCGAGAGGGGCACAGTAAGCATGGCTTCGCCACCCACGGATCCATGGGCATCCGTCACCGTCTCGTAGTCCTCCCAATCAATCAGGTTCGTACTTTTTTGGATCACGTAGGTGATCTCCGCTTCCTGGCGTTGTAGCGTAAACTCAAGATGATCAGCGGTGACCCTGACGTAAGGCAGTTGTGCGCTACCGGAGACGAAATTAACCCCAACCGCATCACCGCTGACCAGCGTGACTGCGTTGGCAGTGCCTGCTTCGGCGACAAACTCGATGAAGCTGTCATCAAAACTGGGATCACCCCCAGCGATGCTCACGTTATAGTCACCATTCGGTAATTCAATCTCCCAATAATAGTCGCCCCCACTGCGCTGTGGTTGATTCAGCGTATCCAGTCGCTGGTCGCTGTGCACATGACGCTCACGAGTCGAATCAAAAGCCAGACTAATAGTAATTCTTACGCAAGCTAATAGGAGTCAAGCAGCCAAATAGGTCCGCTAATGGAATGGGCCGAACCACATTGACTGAAGCTATCGACCATCGCCCCTCGACCTAATTGGGGCCTGGTTGGTACTGGTTCACAAACAAAGGCGTCCGGGCAATCAACTTTTCATCGACCAGCGCATCAATGTAAAATGTTCCCGGCTTGGGGAGCGGAAACGCGCGAATACTCCACAGGTGGGTATGGTGGCCACTGCCGCCGAAATCTATTTTTGGGTGGAAGGTGGATTTGGCAGGCTCAATTACATCACGGCCATCCGGATCAATGATGCGTATTTTTAGATTGTGTTCACTCTCCGAGTCCTCATGTCCCAGCCGGAGTTTGCAGACGATCACACACTCGTTGTGCCTGGCCGGGAAGTTTCTGGCTAAGAGGTGGTCAAACGATCCCAGCAAATTTAATTTCCCTCGATCAACGGTTGCCGCATCGGCAATGGTAAAGACTTCTATTTGCATTGTTTATTTGTATCGTATGATTAGGTTGAAGTCTATTGTTACTTGTTTTTTTATTATGCCCGATTCGCATGAATTCCCGAATGATGATGATGCCATCGACAAGGCTTTGCGTATTGCTGAGTTGCAGGCGGAGTTGGCTCAATTGACGGGTGAGGCCCTCCACCCGCATCTGGCTGAAGATGACGAAATCGACCCGGCTGACTCCTGGAAGGCGGGCCTGGACGCAATTGAGGCGGATCACTCGATGCCGCTCTACGACATTTTACAACTGCGGCGGAAGTTTATCCCAAAGCCGTTGGCTCGGATTCAGGGCTCGATCGATTTGCTTGAAAACCTGTGGCTTTTGCTGTATGCATTGGCCTCTATTCGGATCTTTATTGAAGAGACGGACCACCTCTCGGACGCCGAACTCTACGCCTTGCTCCTGAACAAGCTGCTACCGCAGAATAGCACCTTGCTTCCCATCAATTCGAACTGGAATTGCCGCTATTCCATCTGCGATATCTGCGACGAGCACGACCCACGCCAGACTTGCTACCTGCGCTATTATGCAGACGAGTCTATGCGGGCCGAGATCGCTCATGAATATCCGGGCTCGCCCCTACCACCGAAAGAGGAGCCCCCCTACGACCGGGATGCTTTTCTGCCGAGCTTCTAGAGCTGGACTTTTCACTCTTTTGGTTGGCATTTATGCCACAGGGAGCTAAGTAGTTCCGGATATATGCAAGTTATCGACTTAGATGCCCACTGGGGCGAAATGCAAATGCGGGCACGGGAGATCGTGGAGCGGGAACCGGCGCTGGCCACCTTGTTGAACGAAACGGTGCTCGACCGGGACTCGTTCGCGGAGTGCCTGACCTTTCGCTTGACGCGTAAATTGGTCAATCATGCCACCTCGATTGATGTGCTGCACGCGACTTTTATGGAGGCTTTTCTGCACAAGCCCAACATTCTACAACAGGTGGCCTGCGACATGATCGCCGTCAACGAGCGCGACCCGGCCTGCCAGGATGTGCTCACGCCCCTGCTCTATTTCAAGGGCTTTCAGTCCCTGGTCTGCTACCGGGTCGGTCACTACCTCTGGAATGAGGGGCGCACGGAGCTGGCGCTGTATTTGCAGAGCTTGATCTCGGAAACTTTCTCGGTCGACATCCATCCGGCGGCGCAGATCGGCTGCGGCATCTTGCTGGACCATGCCACGGGATTTGTGGCGGGTGAGACGGCTGTGATCGAGAGCGATGTCTCCATCCTGCACGAGGTGACTCTGGGCGGGACGGGTAAGGACCGTGGCGACCGGCACCCGAAGGTGCGCTCGGGCGTGCTGCTGGGGGCCGGTGCCAAGATTTTGGGCAATGTGGAGATTGGCGAAGGGGCCAAGGTCGGCGCGGGCAGTGTCGTCTTAAAAGATGTGCCACCACACACCAGTGTGGCCGGTGTGCCCGCGCAGATCATCGGCAAAGCCTCCGAAATCTCGCCTGCGCTCGGCATGTGCCACGAGCTGGATTAAGGCGGTGGGGCAAGCGTGGCCGCCGCAACGATCCCTTAATAAGCGCGACCGGCCTTGTTCTCGTAATAATTGATATAGGCCTGATTCACGGTGGCATTGCCGCCGGGGGTCGGGTAGTTCCCGGTGAAATACCAATCTCCGTTGTGCCGGGGGATGGCTTCACGCATTTTCCCGACCGGTAAGAACAGGATTTCAAGCTCCCCACTCCAGGGCACATTTTTGGGGTAAACCAGTTCGGCAATCTTAGCCGAAATCTGCTGGTCTGTGTAGCGGTCATAGAGTCGTTTGACGTGGTTGACCATCTCCGAGTGAGGCCGCTTGGCCTGGGCAATGCAGTCCTGATAGACCTCGACCAGCAGGTCGGCACTGCCATCGTCTTTGATCAATTCGACCGTGGCCTTAAACGCAATAAACTTACCCAGCTCCGACATATCGATGCCATAGCAATCCGGATAGCGGATCTGAGGCGCGGTGGAGGCAACGACGATTTTGCGCGGTTTCGTGCGGCTGAGGATTTTCAGAATGGATTCCTTGAGTGTGGTGCCGCGCACGATCGAGTCATCAATGCAGACCAGACAGTCCTTGGGCTCAACGATTCCGTAGGTGATGTCATACACGTGGGAGACCAGTTTAGCCCGGCCTTCCTCCTGCGAGATGAAGGTCCGGAGCTTTATGTCTTTGTGGGCGATCTTCTCCCCCCGGGGCCAGTTCCCCATGATCAGTTCGTCGATCAATGCGGCATCCAGCGTGCCGGACTGTTGCGCCGCCAGCAGGGCATCACGCACCTCTTTGCGCCGGTGCAAACGGACCGCATCGAGCAGTCCGTAGTAGGCGGTCTCGGCGGTGTTGGGAACGAAGCTGAAGACGCTGTCTGCAAAATTATTATCAATCGCCCGAACTACCTGCTCCAGCAAAGCGCCTCCCAGCGCTTTGCGCTCGCGGTAGATATCGGCGTCATTTCCCCGTGAAAAATAAATACGTTCAAAGGAACAAGGCGTGATTGGCTTTGGCTCAGCGAAGGGCTCACTGTAGATGGTGCCATTGTTTTTAATGACAATCACACTGCCCGGCTCGACCTCCCGGACATTCTCAATCGGTTGATCGAAGATCGTCATCAAAGCCACCCGCTCGGAAGCGAAGGCGATGACCTCATCATTCTGAAAGTAGTGGCAGGGCCGAATCCCCTGCGGGTCGCGCATGACGAAGCTATCCCCATTGCCAATCAAACCGGCGATGGCATAGCCGCCGTCCCAGTTCGCGCAGGCCTTGCGCAAAATGCGCGCAGGATCGAGGTCTTTACTGATGATACCGGGAATGCGGCGACCATCGACATTCTGATCGCGCATTTGGTGGTAGATAAAGTCGTGCGCCTCGTCGAGATGGAAGCCGATCTCTTCCAGCACCGCCTGCGTATCGGTGCCGAAGATCGGGTGCTGCCCCCGATCTATCAGTCCGTTATTCAGGTCTTTCTCGTTGGTAATTGTAAAATTGCCCGCGAGCATGAGATTCTTCGTCGGCCAGTTCGACTCGCGCACATAGGGGTGGCAACTCGCCGAGGAATGCACGCCCGACGTGCCATAGCGCAGATGCCCGAGGAGTATTTCACCCCCGAAATCAAATTGCTCCTTCACCGTTTTCGGGAATTCCGGGTGAATCAGGCCACGGTCGACCTTTTTCTGATAGTTTTTGAGCTGGCCCTTAAAGATCCGCGCCAGCGAATTTGGCTTAATCGTGCGCTCGCGGGCCATGTAGGGCTGGCCCGGAGCCACGTTCAGCTTGACACAACCGATACCAGCACCGTCCTGCCCCCGATTGTGCTGCTTCTCCATCAGCAGAAACAACTGGTTAAAGCCATAGAGCGGTGTATTGTACTTCTCTCTATAGTAAGCCAGGGGCTTCAAGAGGCGGATCATTGCGATACCGCATTCGTGCTTCAAAAAATCGCTCATGAGAGGGCAGGTACTGTCGCTGGAGATGGTATGGGTGGATGCTTCGGCAGAGCCTACGTTTCAATTGGGTAACAGAGATTCAGACAAGCTATAATTACCGCTCATTTCCCTAAATCACTCTCCGCGCCTTCCCCGCCGGAGAGCCCCCGATTCATAATATGCTCTCTATTCGCGGGTTCCACATGCACGAGGACCTTGGAGACCTCCGGATGTTTTTCCAGCATGCGTGTTTTGACCGCCCGCGCAATGGCATGTCCGGCCTCGACCGATATCTCCGGATCGACCTGCAGATGCAGATCCACCTCCAAGAGATCCCCCACCCGCCGGACCCGGAAGTCGTGGTAGGCCACCACACCCGGTGTGGGCAGGATGTGCTCGCGCAAATCTTCGATGATGGCCCGCTCCGGAGCCGCATCCAGTAAATCAGAACAGGCCCGCAGAAAGATCTTACTCGATTCAAAAATCAGATAGCCGCCCAAAACCAAGGTCACCGCGCTATCCAAAAACACCCAGGCGGGCCCGCCCAACCAAACACCAACCAGCGCCACCACCACGCCAAGAGAGGAAATGCTGTCCAAGCGGTGATGCCAGGCGTTCGCCATCACCAGGTCTGACTTCAAGCGCCAGGCCACCGCCCGCGTCCACCAGAATAGCCCCTCCTTGAAAACCAGTGAGACCAGCGCCAGGACGATGGCTGGACCCGCCTGCGGGGCTCCCCCCCCGGCACGGAAATCCCACACCGCAGCCACCACCAGACTGATGGAAAAAACCAGCAACATCGCCCCCACCAATAATTTGGCAAAGCTGGCGAATTTATGGTGTCCATACAAGTGGTTGGCATCCTCCGGCTTGCTCGCCAGCGAGAGCCCCACCAGGACTGCAATATCGGTCAGTAAGTCGAGCAGGCTATGGGCACCATCGGCCACCAATGCCTTGGATTGAAATACCCAGCCACCCGTAACTTTGAGCATGCCCAAAAGAAGATTGAGCGAGAGCCCGATCCAGGTGATCTGTATTGCTGTGCTGGATTTTGCCATGCGAGCGATGAGAATGGGATGCAAAGTCGATCCTGTCGCTCATTTTCTGCGGATTACTTCGGCTCCTCTAATCTTGACTTTTGGTGACAATTGGTATCCTAGTCCGCAAAAATTATTATGAAGATTAAAAATTGGGACATGTTCACCTTTGTGGTCGCTTATCACCTTGCCCTGGTGCTGCTGCTGCCTGCCTTTATCAGTGTTTTTTCATGGACGGCGGTCGCGCTCTTCCTGGTCACTTACATAATGGGCGGTATGTCGATCACCGTCGGCTACCACCGCCTTTACGCGCACAAGGCCTACTCCGCCAATCCCTTCTTCGAATGGTGTGTCCTGCTCAGCTCGGCACTGGCTTTCGAAATGTCGGCTCTCAAGTGGTCGCACGACCACCGCATCCACCACAACCACGTCGATACCGATAAAGACCCCTACTCGATCGAAAAAGGCTTCTGGTACGCCCACATCCTGTGGCTCTTTGATTACAAGCGCGACTTTGATAAAAGCCTGGTGGGCGACCTGATGAAAAACCCGCGCGTCATGCTGCAGGACAAATATTACGGGCTCTTTCTCATCGGGGTCAACCTGGCCGTCTTCCTGCTCGGTTGGGCCCTCACCGGCAGCGCACTGGCCTCCTTCTACATGGGCTTTCTGCTGCGCATGGCCATGATCCACCACTGCACCTGGTTCATTAACTCGCTCTGCCACACCTACGGCTCGAAGACCTACGCCCGCGAACTCAGCGCGGTGGACAACGCCATCATGGCCGTCCTGACTTTCGGTGAAGGCTACCACAACTACCACCACGCCTTCGCCGCCGACTACCGCAACGGCATTCGCTGGTATCACTTCGATCCTTCCAAATGGACGATTTGGCTGGCCTCCAAGCTGGGCTTGGTCAAAGGCCTCCGGGTCATCAACGAGGTGACGGTGCAAAAATCGCTCGTCTCCAAAGATAAACGTATGATTCTGGAGCACATCAGCCACGAAATGGATGCCTATGCCCTTGAACTGAAGGCGAAGCTGGAAGAGCTTTCCGCCACATTTGAAGAAAAAGCCGCCACACTCATGGCCAAAATGCGTGAACTTAAGCAAGCCTCTGCCGACCAGCGGGCCCAGCTCCAACAAGAGATCAAGCGGCTCCGCACCTCACTCAAAGAGACTTGGGACGAATGGATCGCCGTCACCCGCCAGGCCGCACAGAAATACGAATTCGCCCACTAAGCAGTGCCGAAACGGTGAGCCCGATCGTAGCAGGGTTGGCTCTGCCGCCCTGTCATCGTAGCAGGCGAGTTAACCAACTAACCACAGCCCGCAAGATAACGGCGGCAGGTGGATATTGGTCTCGCTCAGCGGGATGCGCGCCGAGCCGAGGCCTTCCAGGCAAAAACGTTCCTGATCGGCGATTTGCTTAAGTGCTTTCGGCCGTAGTTCCGGGCAGGCGATGTCCGCATATTCGAGGTGCGGGTTGATCGCATAGACCAGTTGCGGGGCATCGGCCGAGCCATCCGCATTGAAGCACACGACGGCCCCGCTGGAGCCTTCGGCAAAGAAGAATTTCAGGTAGCCCTCCGGTAAGCCGCCATCGACGCGCAAGGCCTTGCCCAGAGCTGAGCGGCGGAAGCGGATCCATTCACGGAAGTAACCATGTGTGCCTGAGTAAACAAAGCGGCGGTTGTAATCGAGCGCATTGATATCGCCCCGCTGGTAGGTATTTGAGATGCCGTGTTTGGAACGGAGAAAGTCCTGCCCCGCCGACAACATCGGCACGCCCAGGGAGGCAAAGAGCATCGAAGCCATCAAATGGGTGCGGCGGCGATCCAGCAGTGTCGGGTCCCGCCCGTCGTTTTCGGGGCGCTCCGTGATACGGTCGAGCCAGCAGTGATCGTCGTGCGACTCGGTGTAGTTGATCGTCTGCGCGGCAAAGCGGGTCGTGCCGGGCGAGGCCGCCATAAAGTGCCGAACGATGTCCTGACTCCCCTCACCGCAAACGTATTTGGCAATGCAATCGCGGTAGCCATCATTCCAGGAAGCGAAACCGGTTTCCTGCAGTTCCTTTTGAATATGCCCCCGGAAGCTCCACGGCTCGGCGATCAGGATCAGGGAGGGCTTGATTTTCTTCAACTCGACCTCGATCTCGCGCAGCACCTCGATGCCGATCAGCTCGGCCAGATCGAAGCGGAAGCCATCCACATCATAGGTCTCCACGAGATGCTTTAAGCTATCGATAATCAGGCGTCGACCCATCGGCGTGTTGCAGCGCAGATCATTGCCGCAGCCACTCCAGTTGAGCAAATCGTTGGCACCATCGAGGTGAAAGTAATAAAATTTATCGATGAACAGCAGGTGATTGGGCTCACCCACGTGGTTGTAAACAACATCCAGTATGACCGCGATGTCTTCCTGGTGGAAGTCCTGCACCAGAGCCCGAAGCTCCTCGATCTGAGAGGCCCGCTCCGGCGCTAGGGCGTAACTGCTCTCAGGCGAGAAATAGTTCACCGTCATGTAGCCCCAGTGGTAGTCCTCACGCGTGGGATTATCAAACTCCTGGATCGGCTGCAGCTCGACGGCGTTCACCCCGATCTCCTTCAAGTAAGAGCCCTCCGCCCGCAACCATTTGCGCAAGCCGGTATAGCCCATCCGCTCTTCGGCACTCAAATCAATCGGCGCATGGGCGGCCAGATCCCGCACGTGCCCTTCCAGTATCACCAAGTCATGCCAGGCCGGCGGCGTGAATGGCTGGGCGACCTTGGGCATGCGCTCCGGTGCGACGATGATGCCGGGACCACGACAGCCGAGGCAGGCCTTGGCGTAGGGATCGAGCACCGCAAAGGACGCGTCGAAGTGCGTCGTGCCCTCGGCATTGGTCCCGTCAATCCGGTAGCTATAAAAATAGCCATCCAAATTCTCCGGCACACGCAGTTCCCAGGTCCGGCCATCCTCGGTGCCGAGTGCTTGAATGACTGCATCGGAGGCATCGGCTGTTCGGCCGTACTCTACCTTGACCGCGCTGGCCCGGGGAGCGAATAGACGAAATGTGGTGGAGCCTCCTTCAACCAGTGCGCCAAGCGCTTGATCGGTTTGGGCTGCAGTCAGGAACTGAGTGTGGGGCAGCTCGTGGATTTCCTCGACCTGATCGTCCCGCCAAACGATTTTCTCATTACCCACCGGCTCGTAGTCCTTCGACGTGTGAAAGCGAAATATGTGACTCCCGGTCTGCTGCGGGTTGAAGATAAAGTTGGCCACCCCGGCCTTGGTGACACGGTTCGGAGCGCTGTCCGGCACATCCAACCAATCGCCCCGGTCCGTGACAAACTTGAAGGCGAATTTCCCATCGGTCGGGATTTGCTTCAGCGGCACACGCAGCTCATAGCTCGTCTCCGCATCGTCACTGATCGGCTTCAGCTCCCACTCGGGCTTCCCGATGGCATCGCCCCAGTGATTGAAATCGCCGCCCAGGAAAACCCGCACCTTGCGGTCGAGCAACTGCGGATAGCGGCTGGAGAGGATGGTGAAGACCCAACAGTTTTTATGCCGATAGTAGCGGCAATAACGACCACAATCCACCGGCGAGAGACGCTCCAGCTTGGAGAAAGCCAGGTTGAGCGGTCCCAGTAGTAGTGGCGGTAGCGCTGTCGTGCAGGCCCAGTTCTCTGAAAGAATGACCAGACCCGTATCCCGTGTCTCCCAAAATGCGTGTGCGATGCGTCGTGTTTTTTTCGCCATAGACAGCCCTTATTCCTGCCTCCGCATACAGCAAGCGCAATACCCATTCCATTGAATTGAAGAAATTCGCCTCAAGCACAGGTTGACGGCATGGGCCGGCGGCGCTTACTTAATCACATGAAAAAAATCCTCGTAGCGCTTTCCGGCGGCGTCGATAGCGCCGTGGCGGCCTGGCTCCTCAAGGAGCAGGGCTACGAGATTTCAGGTGCCTACATTCGGACCTGGATGAACGAAGAAATGCCCCTGGCCGATTGCCCGGCGCAGCAGGACATTGAAGACTCCCGCGCTGTGGCGGCGCATCTGGGCATCGATTACGAAATCGTCAATCTGGTCAACGAATACCGCGAGCGCGTAGTCCACTACCTGGTCGATGGCTATCAGCGCGGGATCACGCCCAATCCGGATATGATGTGCAACCGGGAGATGAAGTTTGGTATTTTTCAGGGCTACGCCCTAAAGGCCGGCTTCGAGGGCATCGCTACCGGGCACTATGTCCGCAAGGTGAGCAACGCCGACGGAAGCCAGGATCTCCTCGAAGGCCTCGACCCGAATAAAGATCAGACCTACTTCCTGGCCCTCCTGCGACAGGCGCAAATCCGGCAAGCCTGCTTCCCCGTAGGCGAACTGGAGAAGCCACGCGTGCGCGAACTGGCGCAGGCAGCCAAGCTGCCCAATGCGGCCAAAAAAGACAGTCAGGGCATCTGCTTTCTCGGAGACATGAACATCAACCGCTTTCTGGAGCACTATATCGAAGACAAACCGGGCAATATCGTGAACGCCGAAGGCCAGGTCCTCGGCCAGCACCGCGGCCTCCACCGCTACACCACCGGTCAGCGCCGGGGCATAGGCGTGCCCTCCAATACCGACAACGAATTCTATGTGGTGACCCGCCTGGACATGGAGCGCAATGAACTGGTGGTCGCTTTCGACAGACCGGACTCACCGGGGCTCTTCACCTCCGAAGTAGAGCTCTACGACCTGAGCTTCGTCAACCGCCCCGTAACCGAGGCCTGCCGCCTGCTGGCCAAGCCCCGCTACCGCGACCCGGCCCAGGCCATCACCTATACCCCACTGGACGGGAGTCGCGCCCAAGTGCGCTTCGACACACCTCAGCGCGCCCTCTCCGCCGGCCAGATCCTGGCCCTCTACGACGGCCCGAAACTCCTCGGCGGCGGATTTTACGCCGAGTGATCGATTCCACCACCGCGATGGATTCAAAAATACCAATTCTTTTCTACGATGGTGACTGCGGCCTCTGCAGCCGCTCCGTCCGCTTCCTGATCAAGCGGGACCGCGCTGACGCCCTGCGCTTTGCGCCCCTGCAGGGAGAGACGGCCAAAGCCTATCTGCCCCCCGAATTGCGGGAGCAGCTCTCGACCGTCGTCTATTACCGGCCCGCAGCAGCGGACGGCGAGAAACGCTACCTCCGCTCCGAAGCGATTCTATGCGCTCTGATGGACACTGGCTCCGGCTGGCGCTGGCCCGCCCGGGTGGCCCGCTGCCTGCCCGTCAAGTGGCGCGACCTCGTCTACGATTGGGTGGCGCGCAACCGGCACCGGCTTTTTCCCAAAGGAAGCTGCCCACTCCCGAGCCCCCGAGAGGTCGAAAAACTGCTCGAGTAAAGTAAGGATTAAACCTCGTTGGCCCAGATGTCTTCCAATTTCTGGCGCCGGCGGATCAGGCGTGGCGTCCCATCGGTCTGCAACATGACTTCAGCTGCCTCCGGATAGGAGTTGTAATGCTTAGGTGTCATCGCCGAGGCATAGGCACCGGCACCATCGATCACACAGTAATCACCAATCTTCGCCAAGGGTAGTTGACGCGGCGCCAAGAGTTCCGGGTCGCCGGGGGCCGGCGTCAGAATATCCCCGGACTCGCAGCAATGCCCAACCACCACATAGTCCCGCTCCTCAGCTGCGGCCGACTCCTGTAATAGATGGATCGGGTGCTGGGCTCCATAAATCGAGGGGCGCAGCAGCTCCGTCATACCGCTGTCCAGCTTGATAAAGTCATAACCCTCCGAGCCGGTCGAGACGACGTCCTGCACACTCGAAAGCAGCGCCCCGGCATTCGCCACTAGAAAGGTCCCCGGCTCCACTTCGAGGTGAATCTTCCGGCCCGTTTCAGCCGCAAACTCCTCAAACTTCGCTTTCACCGGCTGGCCCACCACTTGCAGATCCGTCGTCTTCTCATCTGGCATGCGCCCCACCTTGTAGCCACCGCCCAAATTCAGTGTGTGCACATCCGGAAATTGACGCACCAAATCAAAATTCATTTTGGCCACCTTGAGCCAGACCTCAGGATCACTCCCCGAACCGATATGCGTGTGGATGCGCACGCCCGTGAGCTGGTAGCGCTCCAGGATCTCCTTGATTTGCGGAATCCACTCGTGCCAGATCCCAAAACTGGAAGAAGGCCCCCCCACATTGGTCCGGTTATTCCCGCCAGAGCCAGCCCCGGGGTTGATCCGTATGCCGACTTGCCCGCCGGGCTTGAGCTGACCAAAACGCTCCAACTGAGCCAGTGAGCAGGCGTTCATCTCCATCCCGGCAGCCAGCAGTTCACCCAAATCAGCAGGTAATTCCTGAGCACTCAGACTGATCTTGTGCGCTTCGATCCCGGCGGCCATGGCCCGATGCGCCTCGTGGCCCGATGAGGCATCGATGTGGAAGCCGAGACCACCAAAAAGCTTGAGGATGGCCGCGTTGGGCGCAGCCTTCATCGCGTAGCGAGCCGTCAGCCCGAAGGCATGGGGAAAGGCCAGCACCGCCGCCGCGTTTGCCTCCAGCGTCTGCTGGTCGTAGACATAAAGCGGTGTGCCAAAAGCCTCGGCAATTTGCCGGGAGATCGAAAAATCAAGAAAACGGGGCTGTATCGAAGATGCCATGCGCGAGAGCAAATCCGCTTGCTGCACTCAGGCAAGCGAGAATCGCGCATTTGTCAGCGATTCATGCGTAAGGAAGGCCCACCACCTCAGCCGCACGGGGCGTGGCCCGCTCACAACCATAGGCCTCCAGCATCTCAGAAACGAGCGCTGGCAGGTGCGTCAAATTGGAGCCTGCCCCGGCAGACTCTCCAGCACAGCAGACATAACCCAGTTCATCCTCAATCGACATCTCCAGCCCACGGGCATCCAGCCAAGCCCGCAGCGTACGCAGGGACTCGACCCACTGACGCAACGAAAAATCGCTTGCATCCGCCAAATCCAGTAACTGTTGACGCGCCGCATCGTTGCCCGTTCCCGAAAAATTAGCTTCAATGAAGCTCAACAGCCGCGGAGAATCCGCAAATTGCTCGCGGAAAATTTCGATACCCATTATTTTTGTAAACTCGACCATTACCCACCAGTATCTCATATCGTCAGGCATAACAAGCGAAGATCAGACATCCTTCCCTTAATTTGCAGAAAGTTAACACACGCGATGTTGAGACTTGCTCCTTTGGCAAACTGCACTTGGCTAAGAACATCAAAAAAATGCGCCCAATACGAACAGCAGCCAGAGCACTTATCATCCTCAAAGATAGGCTTCTCACGATTAAAATGCGGGATGCTTCCGGGATTTTCTACATACTCCCCGGCGGCGGACAACGCCATGGAGAGACGCTCCAGCAAGGCCTGAAACGAGAATGCCTGGAGGAGATTGGCACCGAGGTCGAAATCGGCCCGCTCCTCTACGTGCGTGAATATATCGGCAAAAACCACGAATTTCACAAAGCGCACCGCGCCTTCCACCAGGTCGAGCATGTCTTCCGCTGCACCCTGCCGACCCCGGATGCCATCGGCCCTGGGACGGAGCACGACAAAAAACAAGTCGGCATCGAATGGATTCCTTTGGCAGAACTGGCCCAGCGCCGCTTTTTACCGGAAGCCATCAAAGCTTTCTTTAAGAACGGGGACTTCGACGCAGGAACCCTCTACCTGGGGGATATTAATTAGAAAGCTAAACTGACGCCCAGTCTTAGCCTACGCACCTCCACCCTTCCTCCTTCAAAGTGTCTGTCTACCGCCGTATATTCAGCAAACAGTATCAAACCCTGATGCACCCCGGGGAGCGCCTGCGCATGGATCTGATCAACCCGATTTGTATCCTGGTGCTCTTGGCTATCGGCCTGCTTTTTATCTATTCGGCCCAGTTTTCCTACGGCGGTGGCCACTGGAAACGGCAGCTATTCTGGTGCTTCATCGGGCTCGGAGCCTACGGCGTGATCTCGGCGATCAACTATAAAATTGTCCTCCAATACGCTCATTTTATCTACATTATTGGCATTCTTGGCCTCATTTTGACGCTGCCATTCAGCCCCATCAGCTACGAAGACATGGGAGCCCGGCGCTGGATCGACCTGGGAGTGACACGCGTCCAACCGACCGAGGGTGCCAAAATCGGCACCCTGATTATGGCCGCCAGTATCCTGGCCCGCTCCGAGCTCGGCACCGTGCAGGATTCGCTCCTCGTGCTGGCTAAAGTGGCGGCGGTCTTTTTACTACCAATGTTGTTGATTTTCCTGCAACCAGACCTAGGTTCGGCACTTGTCTTTCCACCAATGATATTTGCCCTCCTCTATATTTCCCGCTTGTCGGAGAAGTTCTTCCTCAGCGCCTTTGCCGTGTTTGCAATCGCGCTGGCGGTCGTGGGGGTGGATTTATATGGCTACAGTCAACATTTGGAGGCCCAGCGCACGGCCCAACAAGAGGCCTCGCGATCCGAGCTTTCAGCAGCAGCGCTGGCGGAGCTTGGCGAATACAAATCGCCCCTCCCTATTCGCAATTATCAAAGAAACCGGATTCTCACCTTCGTCGCTCCCGACGTGGTGGATCCGGCTGGCACCGGCGCAAGCTGGAATGCCAATCAAGCAAAAATTTCTGCCGCAACCGGTGGATTGTCGGGTAAGGGCCTCTTTAAGGGGACCCAGGCGCAACTCGGCTATCTCCCGCAAGCGGTGGCACACAACGACTTTATTTTCTCCGTTATCGCGGAGGAAACAGGCTTTCTTGGAAGCGCGTTCGTCGTCGGGCTATTTTGCCTGATGGTCGCCAACGGCATACGTATTGCCGGACTCGCAAGAGATCGATTTGGAATGTACCTGGCCGTCGGGGTCAGTGTTCTGTTCCTGGTCCACTTCTTCATCAACATTGGCATGACTATTGGCATCACCCCGATTACCGGACTACCGCTTCCGTTTTTAAGTTACGGAGGCTCCTTTGTTTTGAGCTGTTTTATTCTACAAGGTCTTGTGCAAAGTGTCTACCGGTATCGAAAGGATTTTTCATGATACCAGCAGCACAGATGGCACACAGATTCTCGGGTCAGAACAGACGAAACATGGGGTCCCCACATCACCCACGGGAAACCCATACCAATGAACGAAGAATCAACTAAAGAACATTCCAACGATAACGGCAACGACGACCAATACACCGAAGAGCTGATCTCAGCCCCGGAAGAGAAAAAAGCGGAACGCATTGATACACGCGCCCTCAAGGACGAAGCCGCCAAGCGCGAGAAAAAGCAACCGCTCATCTCACGTATTATCAAAGCGATCAAGGCCGAGAAAAAGTCCTACTCCGAGCTGATAATCAATTCGGAGCCGCTCGAAAAGCGCGTCGCCCTCCTGCAGGACGGTGTCCTCGAAAAGTTCGAAGTCGAGCGCACGGGTGAGGCCCGCGAAGTCGGTGCCATCTTCAAAGGCCGGATCCAAAACCTGGAAGCCGGCCTGAAGGCAGCCTTCGTCGACATCGGCGAAGATAAAAACGCCTTCCTCCACTACTGGGATATTCTCCCCGCTGCCAAGGATACCTCGATTGAAATCGTCCGCGACAATAAATCCGAGAAACAACGTAAGCGCGAAGCGGAAAAAATCACAGTCAAAGACATTCCGAAGCTTTACCCGGTCGGCAGTGAAATCATCATCCAAATCACCAAGGGCCAAATCGGCACCAAGGGCCCACGCACCACGACCAACATCGCCCTGCCCGGCCGCTTCCTCGTCCTGATGCCCTACACCGGCACTCTGGGCATCTCGCGCAAGATCGAAGATAAAAAAGAGCGCTCACGCCTCAAAGGCATCCTGCGCGACCTCACCCTGCCCGAGGGCATGGGCATCATCGTCCGCACCGCCGGCGAAGGCAAGAAAGCCCGCTACTTCATTCGCGACCTGCATATCCTGCTCAAACGCTGGGAGGTCATCAACCAACGCATGGAGTCGACCAAAAAGCCCGCTTGCCTCTACGTCGAACCAGACATCGTCGGCCGCACCGTGCGCGACTTCCTGACCGAAGAGATCGACCGCGTCATGGTCGATAAAAAAGAAGACTACGATAGCATCATCGAAGAGGTCACCAAAATCTCACCCCGCTCAAAGTCGAAGATCCACCTCTTCAAAGACGACATCCCGATCTTCGAGCGATTCAATATTGAGCGCCAGATCGAGCAGACCTACATGCGTTGCGTGCCCCTGCCCGGTGGCGGCGAAATCGTTATCGAAGAGACGGAGGCTCTCATCTCGATCGATGTGAATACCGGCTCACACAAAAACAAGAACAAGGATGGCAAAGACTTCATCGTGCAGGTCAATCTGGAGGCCGCCACCGAGATCTGCCGCCAGGTGCGCCTCCGCAATATCGGTGGTCTCATCATCCTCGACTTCATCGATATGAAGGCGAAGAAAGACCGCAACGCCGTCTTCGCCCGCATGCGCCGCGAGATGGCCAACGACAAAGCGAAAAACCACATCCTGCCCATCTCCACCCTCGGCATCATGCAAATGACGCGCCAGCGGCACTCCGAGAGCCACTCCAGTGGTATCTACACCGACTGCCCCTACTGCCACGGGCGCGGCTCTGTCAAAAGCTCCCGCACGATGAGTGTCGAGGTGCAGCGCCGCTTGATCAGCGTGATTCGCCACATCCGCGCCCGCGATGGGCACGACAAGGAGATTCAGCTTCGGGTCCTACTCCATCCCACCAATCTGGAACGACTCCGCCATGAGGATGAAGACCTGCTGTTGGAAATTGAGCGCTCCTATGGGGCCCGCCTCTCCTTCCGCGCCGATCCCATCTACCACGTCGAGAACTTCAAAATCATCGATATCGAGAGCGGCAACGAGCAACGTTGATGGTCCACTATTTTCAGCATGAAAATACTAGCCGCCTTCGATAAGTTCAAAGATGCCATGCCGGCTGACCGGGCCTGTGATGCCGCTCTGGCGGGCGCACTTGAGGCCCTGGGCGAGCCACTGCAACTGACGCGGGCACCCTTGACCGATGGCGGCGAGGGCTTCTGCCCGATTTTGACGGACGCCGCTAGCGGCTACATGGAATACCATACGGTCTGTGGCCCCCTCGGCGAAGAAGTCGAAGCCCCGCTGGGCTGGGTCGAGTTGGGCCGCATCCCGGCAAGTGCCCGCAAATACCTCGGTTCGAAAAATGGCAAGTTGGCCATTATTGAAATGGCCTCCGTTGCCGGGCTCGAACAAGTGCCCCCAGCGCAGCGCCACCCCAGCCATTGCACGACACGGGGCGTGGGTGAGCTCATCCGTATCGCCGTGGCCGAAGAGGCCAGCGCCATTCTCATTGGAATCGGAGGCAGTGCCACCAGTGATCTCGGAATGGGTGCCCTGGAAGCACTCGGGCTCGAGTTCTGCAAAAGCGGCCAGGTCACACCTGCACAGTGGACCCAGGTCGACCACATCCGTGGCTCCATCGATGTCGACGTGCCGCCGATTTTCATCGCCTGCGATGTCGATAACCCGCTCCTCGGCCAACGGGGGGCCGCCGCCGTCTATGGCCCCCAAAAAGGTCTCGCCACAGATGCCATTGAGGCCTT
This sequence comes from Puniceicoccaceae bacterium, assembly GCA_007692545.1. Classification (GTDB taxonomy): domain Bacteria; phylum Verrucomicrobiota; class Verrucomicrobiia; order Opitutales; family Coraliomargaritaceae; genus Thalassobacterium. The sequence goes on along the minus strand of REBV01000114.1, from coordinate 9,998 downwards.
CGACGACGCATCGGCCCGCATGGCAAAAATGCTCTGCGCCCATTTCAATCAGCCTGAATCGCGCCTAAAAATACCCGGCAGCGGCGCGGCCGGGGGCATCGGCTTTGGACTCAACCTGGCCTGCGAAGCCACCTACGTGCCAGGCTTTGCACTCGTCACAGCCTGGCTCGACCTGGCCAGTAAAATCAAAGAGGCCGACCTGGTCCTCACCGGCGAAGGCAAATTCGACCAAAGCTCGCTCGCCGGCAAGGGCCCCTTCGCCCTCCTCGCCGCCGCCTACTCCAGCGATACAGCGGCTATCCTGCTAGCGGGAGTGGCCGAAGAGTCCGCCGCCGAAAATGTCCGCGAACGTTTTCCCGGCACTGCGGTCTATAGCATCACACCGGAGGGCACACCCCTCTCCAAAGCCCTGCAATACGCACCTGAATTTTTACGCAAAAAAGTGACTGAAGTCTTACAGACCCTCTACACCCATGACGGTTGAAGAATCCGAGCTCCACGAGTCCAGGTGGAAGCGGATCCGCCGGGTCAAGAAGTGGCTGCGCCCACTGCCCCGCCGCGCCACCATTCACCGCTACCCCGGCTTGAAGTGGTTCGCCGAAGCCGCCCGCAAGCGCATGTATCTCTGGAGCTTTCGGGTGGAAAATGCCGTCCCCGCTATCTATGCCGGCTGCATTCTGACCCTGCTGCCCCTCTACGGGCTACAGATTGCCGGTGCCTTTCTGCTCGCGCTCTGGCTCAAGGCCAACCTGCCCATTCTGGTCGGCCTACAACTCGTATCCAACCCCATCACCGTCTTCCCCATCTGGTTCTCCGCTTACCAAGTTGGGCGGATCATTCTCGGACTCTTTGGTATTTCAGTGGATTCCCTCAGCCGCGCCGAAGTTCGCGTGCTACTGGATAACTTCATCCACGGTGCCTGGGGCGATCGCTTTAGCCAACTCTTCACTGTCTTTAGCGTGACCAGCCTTGGTGCCCTTGTCATGGGCATCTTCTTCGGCGTGATCGGCAGTATCACCTACCGCATCGTCGCCCAGCGCTCAGCCGCCAGCTATGCCCTGCTGCGACACAAATTGGCCGCCCGCAAGGAACACAACAAAGATTCAAGCCACTAATCCCGCTCAGTCCACAATCAGCGTAAAAGATCCGGTTTCCTCCACTTCAGCAGTCGAGACACGAATCAACACATGGCGATAGGCCGCAGTGTCCAGAATCAAGCGCGCGTTTCTGTTCCCACCCGCAAAATCAATGTCGTCGTTTTCAGCAATGACATGGCCGGTCAGCGCATCGAGCAAAATAAGATAGGCATCAAAGTCGTCTGATAGGAGCGTGATCGTCAGGCTTCCCGTAAATGCATCTGGCAATACCAGTAAATAGTCCCGCTTGTAATAATCCCCGGATTGCGCGTAAATGTCGTCGAGTTCGTCCGAGGTGGTCAACTCACCGTTAAGGGTCTCGCCCGGGCCGATCTGGCCATCCGAGACTACATCCACAAAGCCAGTCAGTTCAAAACTACCGCCCAAGCCATCGCCGCTAATTACCCGAATGACCGGGATCGTCGTGGCAGTAAAGGTCAGTTGTTCATTGCGCCCACCGGCCGAATTGGAGTCGGAGACGGCCAGTAAAATACCGGTGGCTGGGTCATAAATCTCCAGAATCATATCAAACGAATCTGAGCGCCCCAGATAATTCACCGGCTCTCCGAGAGGTTGCCCCGGGAATGTAAATTCCTGATAGAATCGGTTAAACGAATCCTGCGGCAAGTCAGCGTTGATCGTTGAAAATGCCGATCCGGGGAAAGCCACCGGACGGATCGAGGGCGCCACCGCTGGACGCTGAGCTGCTTCGATTGAAACAAAGCCCTGCTCGCCTGCGGGGAAATTTGCCCGCACCAGCTCCTCCGCCCCATCGGGCACGGTTTCCAATACTTGCGCCTCCAGGTCGTAGCGCAGCGGCACAGCCTCGAGACTGGAGCGATAGTTTACCGTATAGGCAAGAGCCGCCGCCGCGCCCACCGGACGGCGGAAAGCAAAAGTCGGGGCCGCATCGACTATCTCCGCCCGCAACGAAGATCCGTCTGCAACCAAAGGATTCGTGGCAAATGCAAACTCTTCAAAATGGCTCCTGCCATCGCCATCCGAATCCCGGCTCTCCCCCAATACACCCCAAGTCGCCTCCCACTCCGCGTAGCGGGGGGCTATAATCGGCAGCAGCCAGGGCCTGATTTGGCTGACTCGAGTATAAATACCGGGGGAATCCGGTTCAGCACAGCCATCACCAAAACTTGTCAGACCGACCAGAGTCCACGCGTCGTCGAAGTCGCGAACAATTAAAGGACCACCACTATCCCCCTGGCAGGTATCCACCCCACCTTCCGCCAGATTGCCCGCAGCGATCATATAAGGCGTGAGCGTATCACCCCAAATTGTGTTAGCCGTCGAAAAATCAACCAGCGGCACCTGAGCTTCCTGTAAGATGTCCGGATAGAGCGTTCCTGCGCTATTCAGTGAACCCCAACCAAGAATCGTCGCCAGCAGGCCGGGCATTTCCGCCAGAGAATCACTATTGACCCGCAGCACCGGTGCCGTCGAGGGGGTCGCCAAGCGGAGCAAGGCCGCATCCGCATCCAATGTAAATGGGTCGAAATCCGGGTGCATGATGATCTCGACCACCTCAATTCGCTCGCCTTCGCCAGACAGGCTTAGATCGCGGGCCCCGATCAACACGTCGATCTCTTCAGGGACCAGGCCTTCAACGCAGTGCGCCGCCGTCAAGACCCAGTAGGGATGGATCAAAGCACCGCCGCAGTATTGGGCGAAATAACGATCGCTCTCCCCGCGCTCCAGCACACCAGCCATCCACGGATAGGCATCCACCTTGCTGTTATCACCGCCCACGATCTTTGGCTCCACTGCGGTCCCGGAAGTCGAGCGCGGTGGTTTGCCACTTGCCTTAGCTTCCAGCTTTGCCTCGCGGTAACCCTCGGTCGGCAGTCCTCGCGAACTCGCCTCGACTGAAGCGCTCAGCAGAAAAACAGCCGCCAATGAGCCCCCCTTTAACAGGATAGAACCAAGCAAGCTGTCTACAGTGAAAGACATGCCAGAGCATACAGGCCGAAACAAAAGCAAAGTGAAGCCAAATTTCCGTGCACTGGACCAAAATCCACTCTATACCATCCACCATGAATCGAATCATCACACTCTTTTGCTTTGCCTTGGCCACCTTCTCCGGCTCTATCGCTGCCGAACCCATCCACCTCGGGATCGACGTGCTGGAGCAGTCCGGCTTCCAGGCCATCGCCGGCAAACGCGTCGGCTTGTTGACCCATCCGGCCGGGGTCAACCGCAGAGGCGAAAGCAGCATCGACGTGCTGCGCCGGGCGCCCAATGTCCGCCTCGTCGCCCTCTTTGGTCCCGAACACGGCATCTACGGCAACGAACAAGCCAATGTCCCCATCGATGACCGGATCGACCCGCGCACCGGACTCCCGGTTTACTCTCTCTACGGCCAATACCGCAAGCCCACCCCCAAGATGCTACAAGGGCTGGATGCCCTCGTCATCGACCTGCAGGATGTCGGCGTGCGCTCTTACACCTACGTCAGTTGCATGCGCTACGCCATGGAGGCCTGCTTTGAAAACGGCGTCGAAGTCGTCATACTGGATCGCCCCAACCCCCTCGGTGGCCTCAAGGTGGATGGTCCGCCACTCGACCGCCAGTGGCGCAGCTACGTCGGTGCCTTTCATGTGCCCTACGTCCATGGCCTCACCATCGCCGAGCTGGCCCGTATGGCCAAACACACCCCCGGATGGATGGAGACCCCCAATCAAATCCGTGAACAAGGCAAGCTCACCATCGTCCCCATGCGAGGCTGGCGCCGCGACATGCTCTGGCCCCAGACCGGCCTCCGCTGGATCCCCACCTCACCCTTTATCCCCGACCTCTCCGCTGTGCTAGGCTACGCCATGACCGGCCTCGGCGCCCAGGTAGGTGGCTTCAGCCACGGCATTGGCACCCCCTATCCCTTTCGCCTGCTCCGCTACAGCGGGAAATCCCCCGCTGAAGTCAAGGCAGCCCTCAAAGCCAGACGCATCCCCGGCTTAAGCTACCATATCGTGCAGACCCAAAGCGCCGCCGGTGCCCCGGTCACCGGGGTCTATGTCAGCGTAGTCGACTGGCAACGCGTCCGCCCCACCGAACTAAGCTTTCACATGATGCAACTCGCCGCCGCCTGGTCGCCCGACGGCAACCCCTTCCCCCGAGCCAGAAATCCCGACCTCTTCAATAAACACGTCGGCAGCACCGCCTGGTGGGAAGAGATCAGCCAACGCGGCGCCCAAGCCCGTGTCAGCGGTTTTGTGCGCCAATGGTCCCAACAGGCCGAGGCCTTCCAAAAGCAATCCCAGCGCTTCTGGATCTACCGGAATTAGACCTGCACCACTGTGACCACCGCGCTGGCGTGAATACCCAGGCCACGACCACAATCATTCAGCCCCTCGCCAGTCGTCGCCGTGATGCACACATCCCCAGGCTCAATCCCCAGCAGCTCGGCCAGCGAGGCGCGCAGCGCCGGCACTTTGGGGTCGATCTTCGGGCGCAAGCATTCCAGCGCGACCGATACATGACTGATCTGCCAATCACCCAGATCCTCTAGCGCCACTTTCAGGTATGCTTTGCTGTCCGTAATTCCCTGCTGACACAGGGCATCCGCCACCGCACCGATCACGGTCCGCCCCGTCACCCCACTGATGGCATCGGTCACCGCATGCAAAATCACATCCGCATCGCTGTTCCCAGCCAGCGCTGGCGCGTCCTCAAAAACCAGCCCGCCCAAAACCAGCGATCGATCCGAGGCACCTTCGACAAATCGATGGCTGTCCAATCCGATCCCGGTTTTGACCTTCACCGATTTAAATCTCCGGGAAAAAGCGTTTTTTCTCGGCCACCGCGGCTTCGACACTGTCGGAAGCATGCACGACATTCCGCATCATATCGGTACCGAGATCCCCCCGAATCGTCCCCTTGGGGGCTTCCTGAGAATTCGTCGGTCCCAGCAGATCACGCACTTTGGCGATCACGCCATCGCCGCGCAGGATCATCGGCATGACCGGGCGGCTGCTCATAAACGCTTCAATCTCCGGAAAGAAGGGCTTGTCGGCCACGTGCGCATAATGCTCGCGCAAAACCGGGCCATCCAGCTGCATGATCTTTGCCGCCACGATTTCAAATCCGGCTTTTTCAAAGCGTGAGATAACTTCGCCCGCAATCTGCTTTTCCATACAGTCGGGCTTGAGGATGATAAGTGTTTCTTCCATAGGGTTTTAATTGAAAAGATAAGGGATGCTGAGGAGCCTGCGCAATGACAAGCCAAAACCGAATTTTGTCGGCCTGTAATCGTAGCAGGGTTGGCTCTGCCGCCCTGGCAGGGTTTTCATAGTTGCTAGGCTCCTGGCCAGCAAGTGACCGCTTCCTTCGAAGGAAACGAGTGCCACTCGCTCAAAAGAAAAAGTGCAGGATCAGATGCAGGCTAATACACGCGGCCAGACCGGCCGCCAGATCATCCGCCACACAGCCCAGCCCGCCAGGCAGATTCTGCAGACGATGAATCCCCAGCGGCTTCAATACATCAAAGAAACGAAAAAGTAAAAAGCCCGCCAGCAAGATGGGCCAGCCGCCGTGCTCGGCAATCAAGCCAGTCGGGCCACCCATGCCCATAAAGACCAGCGGCACGGCCACCACCTCATCCAGCACGATCATACCGGGGTCGCGCATTTGCAGGCGCTGCTCCGCCGCATGGCAAATGGCCACCGCCAGATACGCACTCAAGGCCGCCAGCAAGATAAAACCGAGCGGCGAGGCATTATGGAAAAAAACCGCATAGAAGGCCAGGCCCACAACACTGCCCCAGGTGCCCGGCGCACGCTTGACCCGGCCCACCGGGCCGATGGTCGCCAGGTTGACGATGAGCGGCGTCGAGAGGGCCCGTGTCCACATAGTGTAGCGATCCACCCGAATCATGACTTCTCCTCCTGTTGACCGGTGAAAATCGCCCAATATTTAATCAAATACTGAGCACCCGATGAGACTGTAAGAATGGTGGCGATCACAAAGAAGACCAGACCGCCCCAGTGCAAACTGTCGCCAATCACAGTCGGCAGCAGTTCCGGAAAATCCTGCCGGACGACGACAGCCAACAGCAGCAATATCGCCGCCACGATTTGAGAGACGGTCTTGTGCTTGCCCGACTTCTCGGCCGCCAGCACCACACCCGAGCTGGCCGCCACCAGACGCAGACCGGTGATCAAAAACTCGCGGCTCAGGATGAGCAGCAGTAAGGGGAGCGTCCAGGGCGGCAAAATCGAAGCCGCCAGTAATGCAATAAAGAGCCCCACCATGAAGACCTTGTCCGTCAGCGCGTCCATCAACTTCCCAAAATTAGACACCAGCCCTTGCTTGCGGGCGTAATAGCCATCCGCCCAGTCCGTCAGCGCACCAATCACAAAAAACACAAAGGCCAGCGTGCTCGCTCCGGTAAACGGCGCATACAGAAAGCCCACGATACAGAAAAGTATCGGAATACGTGATAGTGTGAGCAAATTTGGAAGATTCACGTGAACAATGATAGCCTAGTAATCTCAGCTGGGCTAGACAAAAAATTGGGGAAATTATGGCCCGGGTACATTTCGTCTCGCGGGGTGCATCCAGTAAGAGTGACTTTAGCCCGTAAACCTAATCCTACTCCTAATCCTACTCCTGCCCGACTACTCCTCCACACTCACAGTAATCCGAGTCTCTCCCCACTGCACACCCGGCGGAGCGGCCACAGGCTGACTGCGCGGGCTGGAGACAGGCTGCGACTTTGTCTGACTGGCCGGCGATTGGCCCGTCGCCGTTACCCGGGGAGCACTTCCGAAAAAGCTGGAGCGCGGAGCCTCTCCCGAACTGCTTCCCGAACCCACGCCCGAGCCGCTGACTTTCCAGGTAGGCTCACCCTGTAAGCGTGCCTCCGCCTCCTGCACCCAGGATGGACGGGTATCCGGCGCTGGTTGACTCCGGCAAGCAACCAGACCGACGACCAACAAAATCGCCGACACACAAGAAATCGCGCCGCGAGTGCGGCCCGAACACCTGACCAATTGAACTTGGCTTCCTTTCTCAAACATACAACAAACAGAGTATTTGAATTCTCCAGCGAAAAGCAAAGAGAAAGGTCTTGGCTCATCGCCAAGTCTGCGTAATGCCTAGAGCAGCATGTTGGACCCGAAGCCACGCACCTATCTCACGATCATCCTCGCTACCTTGGCCGTAGCGGCGGCTATCTATTTCTGGGATCAAGCGGCTTTCAACGAATGGAAAGCCAACCTAAACCCCTGGGCTTTTTTCCTGCTGATGACCATCGCGCCGGCCTTTGGCGTGCCCACTTCACCCTTTTATATTTTGGCCGGACTCAGTTTCGGGCCGCTGCTCGGCTTGGGGGGCGGTGCTCTGGCCATTGCCGGGAACTTACTGCTGGTCTATGTCATCGGCCAGTCCGGCATCCGCAAAATTGTTGAAAAACTCCTGCAGGGCCGGGAACTCCAACTGCCAGCCGAAGCCCCCCGCCGCCCAGTCCGCTACACCATCCTGGTTAAATTCGCCCCCGGCGTGCCGGCCTTTCTGAAAAATTACGTGCTGGTGCTCTCGCACATTCCGTTTCGACTCTATTTCGGAGCCTCTTTTTTGTTCAGCTTCGCCTACGCTCTGATGTTCTATCTGCTGGGCGATTCCATCCAAGACCGGGAGACCGGGCAGGGCCTAACTGTGCTGGCCGTCATTTTACTATTGGCCGGGCTTGCTTGGTACGTGCGGCGTCGGCTCGCCAAAAAGCGAGCCGCCACTGCCGGTAAGTAAGCCCCTGCAAGCTATTGCCCTAAACCTTCCGCTCCGGCCGGGGAAACAAGATCGCTTTCTCGCCCAGGGCTTTGCCCTCGAGTCGATTGCCCCAATCCAGCTGTCCTTCCAGGCTGTCGAAATTCTCCGCCCCGACCAGGCCACGGATCTTATCCGAAATTTCCGGCATGACCGGGGTGAGCAACACGACCGCCAGGCGCAGTGCTTCAGCCATGGTAGCCAGCGAGGTGCGCAGCGCCGCTTGATCGGCAGCGGATTCGGACTTGGCCAACTTCCAGGGGGCCCGTGTCTCAGCGTAGCGATTGATCCCCGATACGAAGGTGAAGATGCGATCAAGCGCCTTGTGAAACTGAAAATCCTCAAACAGCGGAATCAGCTCACCAGCCGTGCTGGCCCACAGCGCTTTCAACTCCTTTTCCGGAGCTTCTTCCACTTCAGCCGCCGGCACACGCCCCTCGGCATAGCGCCCACCCATATTGAGCAGACGGCTGACGAGATTGCCCAAGTCGTTGGCCAAATCGCTATTGTAGCGACTCATAAACAGATCCAGCGAAAACTCGCTGTCCTGCCCCACATTCATCTCGCGGGTCACGAAGTAGCGAAAGGCGTCCGCTCCGAATTGATCGATCAGGTCGAGGGGATTGACCACCTCGCCGCTGCTCTTCGACATCTTGGAGCCCGAACTCAGCCACCAGCCATGCACCAGAAAGTGCTTCGGCAGCGGCAGGCCCAGCGCCTTGAGCATGATCGGCCAATAGACCGCATGCGGCGGCACCAGGATATCCTTGCCGATCACATGGTAGTCCGCCGGCCAGTAGTCCTCAAACGCATCCGTCCCATAGCCCGCCGCCGTGATGTAGTTGGTCAGCGCATCGAACCAAACATAGGTGACAAAATCCGCATCAAAGGGCAACTCCACGCCCCACTCCAGGCGCTCCTTGGGCCGCGAAATGCACAGATCGTTGAGCGGCTCCTTCAGAAACTGCAGCACATCCGCACTCCGGAAGCGCGGGTAGATAAAGTGCTCGTTGGTCTGGATGGTCTCTATCAGCCAATCCTGGTACTGCGCCAGCTTGAAGAAATAGTTGCTCTCCGTCACCTCGACCACTTCGCCATAGATCTCCGGCCACTTGCCGTCGATTTTTTCCTTCTCCGTGACGAACTGCTCCTGCCGCACACTGTAGTGGCCATTGTAGTCCGCCTTGTAGATCTCGCCCTGGTCAAAGAGCTTCTGTAAAATGTCCTGCACGACAGCCTTGTGCCGGGTCTCCGTCGTGCGGATATAGTCATCGTTCGAGATATGCAGCGCCCGGCACAGCCCTTGAAACTCCGCCGCCAGACGGTCGCAGACCTCAATCGGCGGGACACCCGCCTTCTCGGCCGACATCTGCACCTTCTGCCCGTGCTCATCCAGCCCGGTCAGGAACTTCACCTCATCGCCCATCAAGCGCCGGAAGCGCGCGACAATGTCGGTCAGCACTTTTTCGTAGGCGTGCCCCAGGTGCGGCGAGCCATTCGCGTAGTCGATTGCGGTAGTGATGTAGAACTTTTTGCTCATAAGGATGGGGGAACTTGGGTCATTTCTCACAGCGGCGCAAGAACGGGATTCGGGAAAAGGCTCTAACGAGGGTGTGTGCAAAGTCCCGGCGTAGTTCCGCTCGCGGAACGAAGACGGATCCCCACGCACCAGCGACGTTGTTGTGCGAATAGCAAAACTAGTTTCCCTAGCTTAAAAGCACTCGATTCAACACTCCAAAAGCGGGTGAGGACACCCGCTCTCCGTATCTGCCGCGCTACGGAGGGTGTGTGTCCCCACACACCAGCGTCCGGGACAGGCTTCGTTACGGCAACCGTTATGGATTACCGAGTCCCGCCCCGCTTCGTTCTCCGAACTACGCAGGGCATGCTTCCATCTGTGTCGCTACTTTGGCTGCGCCATGCGTAGCTCGCAGAGCGAAGCATGGTGGGCCCGGTGGGGTTCGAACCCACGACCAAGGGATTATGAGTCCCCTGCTCTAACCGCTGAGCTACAGGCCCTTCAGAAAATGGTGTAGCAAAAGTGTTTTCCAGGCCACGTCGAATCTTTTCCGCAGTAGTTATTCAAAGGGG
>REBV01000246.1 GCA_007692545.1 Puniceicoccaceae bacterium | reverse complement strand
GAAGGCGAAGGGAGTATTGGCGCTGTGGGTGACGAGGTAATGGGCCCCGGCGGAGTCTTTGACCACAATGCTTTGGCTCTCGTAGCTACGTTCGCTTTGGCCCCCCAGGAAGGTGCGCTCTGTGGTGGTGAAGCGGAGGCTGGCCTGGCTATTTTGAAAGCGGGTAAAGATCTCGCTCATAGTTTGCGGGCGAGCCTCCTTGAGCTCTTGTTGCATGGCCTCGGAGGTTTCCCTCAGTGTGGATACGCCCTGCCCGAGCTGGCTCACGCCCTGCCCGAGTTGATTCATGCCCAGGCCGAGTTCGGAGACGCCTTCGGTCAGGCGGTCGGCGCGGGCGAAGGCCTCTTCCTTCTCGCGTTGCAGGTTGATGCGTTCGGCCTGTTCCCGGGTCAGATTTTCTTCCAGCATCCGGCGTTCAGTCAGGGCGACCTGGAGTTCCCGGTTGAGGGCTTCGCGCTCCTCGGCCAGTCGGGCCCGTTCCGCTTCGGCTTTCTGGAGTGCAGCTTCGCGTTCGGCCAGTTCTCTCTCGCGAGCCAGGCGGGCTTCTTCGCTCTGGCTGAGTCGCTCGCGGCTCAGAGAGCTCTCTTCTCTGAGTTGCCCGAGACTGCTGACCAGCTCGACTTGTTCGCTCTTAGCGGCTTCCAGTTCGCTGCGAGTCCGGTCAAAGCGCTCGGCCAGTTGAGCCCGCTCCGTTTCGATGCGGGACTTTTCCTGGGCCAGAGCGGCTTGTTCCGCTTCGATCCGGGCTTTGCTGCTTTCGAGTGTGGCGGCTCGTTCGGCAGTGGCCGTGAGGTCGGACTGGGTGGCTGCTAGAGCGGCTTCGCGCTCGGCCAGCAGGCGGGCTTGTTCCTGCAAATTGCGCCGGGTTTCAGTTAGATCCTCGGTCAGGTTTTCCCGTGAGCTCAGCTCCGAGGCGAGGGATTCTTCCAGTAGCTCAATCAGCTCGGCCTCGGCAGATTCTGAGCTGGCGGTGGCGTCCAGGCTCGGTTGGGTTGCGCTTTCCGGCGGATCGAAACGGGCCAATGCGAGCATGCTCAGGAGCAGGAAGTCGCAAATGACGAGCATGAGTGTTTTGTTCATAGTGGCGGGAGGGGCGCAGGATTAGAGCTTAATGTCACCCATCAGGCTATCTTCGCTACGGGTGCCGTGTGCGTCGACTTCCATAATGAGTTGACGGCGGTAGGGGCGTAGATGGAGGACCTTGAGGAGTGCGACGAAGAGGATGCCGAAGAGCGTCGATGCATAGGCAGCCATCAGGCTGGCTTCAACGATACCAACGGCCACTAGAATCAGGGCCAGCACGGTGCCGCCGAGCCCCACGTAGAGACCGAAGTCGAAGAGGTTCTCTTCATTATCAAGTAGCTTGAGCTTGAGGCTGGGACTGAGCTTTTGTTTGCCGATCTCCTTCAGCTTGATCAGGCAGAAGCAGTAGATCAGCAACTGCAGGATGAAAAAGAGGACGAGGACGAGGAGGGTGACTTGGTTGAGTTCTTGCATAAGTTTAACGGGTGATTTGAGAGAGGCGAGGCTGTCGGCCACGGCGAATTCGATGCGCGGACCGGTGTCGGCGCTTGGTTTGTTATGAGATTTGAGTAGGTCGGGCTCAAAGAATGTCCATAAGCTGAGAGCGACGACGAGGCTGAGGAAGAAATTGCGCGCGAAGACAGCCGGCAGGGTGTGGCTGACTGGCTTGAGCCCACTCAGGCTGGCTCGCCAGGCCGTCCCCATGGCGAGGGCGAAGGCGAGACCGGCAGAGAAGAAGAGCGCAAATTTGAGCCCGAGTGCGGCTTCACGGTTGTGTCGGGTCCACTCAATGAGGGCGGCGGGTTGGTAATCTTTCAGGCGGGGTGAAATCAGGGTAATGGGTCCTTGGGGACGGTGGATGGGGAGCTGACTCTGGAGCAGTTCGCGGGTGGCGGTCGGGCCGCTTTGGAGCGCAGTGCCCAGGTCTGCCGAGCCGAATTCGGCTTGCTCCGCCAGGTAGTTGAAGACCGGAGCGACGCCCCCGGAAAAGCGTAGCGCGGTGTAGATTTGGGCCGCCTGATCCGGTCGGGAGCGGAAGAGGGTGGCCATTTGCGCCCATTCGCCGGGTTGCTCGGTTAGCGCAGCCAGATCAGCCAGCGAGCGGAAATCGAGATGGCGACCGAGCGATAGCGTGGCCACGACAAAGTTCTCCAGTGCATTCACGGCGGGCGTTGTGCCTAATTTCGCCTGGGTCGCGGTCTGCCCCAGTTGCCGCGAAAACGCAGGGCTAAAGTGGCCGCTCTCAATCAGCAGCGCCAAAGTCAGGATGCCCGCATCGTAGGGTGCGCCAGCGGCATGATTGGCCGGATGCAGACGAGTCAGTCCCGGCAGATCGCGGACCTCCAAAAGTGCCTGCACGTTGGCGTTACTCGATGCCCGCAGCATGTCCACCAGTGAGGCCCGCTCGCTACGGGGAAGCAGTTGTGGCAGGATCGGCCGCGGCCGCGGTGTTTCGGGGGTTGCTGAGCGTACGAGTGTAAAAAAGTCTTCCAGATGACGATTCGGGCCGCCGCTCAACCAGAGCACGGGTCGCTCCGTCTTGAGGCGGTCTATGCGGGCGGCGTAGCTGGTCGAAGACGACTGTTCGGCCTGAGTGGCCTCAAGTATCAGCCGGGCCGGGCCGAGGTGGGCAGCGCTCAGGCTTTCCTCAAGCACACTTTGCAGCGCGTGTCCGCCTTGCGCACTGGCTTCGATGACTTGCCGGTCAATCGAGCGGATGTGGGCAGGCACCAGCACGGCAGTGGCCGCCAGAGCCGCAGCTAGAGCGAGCAGTATCGTTGTCTTGAAAAGCGCCAACATAAATCAGTAAGTCCTGAGAATGGGTGCTTTCGTTCCACTGGCAACCCTACAAACCATAACAGTTGTGCTTGCTAAGTAGCCGGGCGCAATTTGACTGCCGGCGATGGATGCTGAAAAAATAAAGGCGCATTTTGATTCCCCGGCCGTGGTGGCGCAGTACGCTCAGGCGGCGGTTGATGTGGGCCTGTGGCGCTCGGAGGAGAAAATCCTGACGCGACTCTTCAAGCCGGAGGACTCGCTGCTGGAGTTGGGCTGTGGTGCCGGGCGGATCGCCATTGGCCTACATGAACTGGGCTATCACAATGTGTTGGCTACGGATTATTCGAGAGCCATGGTGGAGCGGGCCCGGCATCTGGCGAAAATGCTGGAGTATGCCATCCCGATTCACGTCTGTGATGCCACGGATCTGGAGTTTGAGGCGGGTGTTTTTGACGGCGCGATTTTCGGCTTCAATGGACTGATGCAAATACCGGGCCGCTGCGGGCGTGAGCAGGCGCTTAAAGAAATCCATCGCGTGCTGCGCCCGGGCGCATGGTTCGTCCTGACCACGCACGACCGCGAGCGCTCGCCGCATCAGGCCTACTGGGCGGCGGAAAAGGCGCGCTGGCAATCGGGCACTCAAAATGCCGAGCTCGAAGTTTTCGGCGACCGGGCCGAGGCATTGGAATCGGGGCTTCACTTCATGCACGTGCCGACGCAGGGAGAAATGATCGAGCTTTTCGAGCGGGCCGGTTTTCGCGTCGAAGTATCGGTCATGCGCAGCGAGTTGGCCCACGAGCCAGCGGCGGTTGAGGCATTTGCCGACGATTGCCGGTTCTGGGTGCTGCAAACGTTACGGCCGCCTAAACCAGGCCGGCATCATTAAAACTATAGAAACCGAGACCCTGCGGGTCGCGTTGGCGTTCACCGATGATGACGTGATCCGTCAACTCAATACAGATCACCTTGGCGGACTCGCGTAACTGGCGGGTGATCTGAATGTCGGCCCGGCTGGGTGCCGGATCGCCGCTGGGATGGTTGTGCACCGCGATAATGGCGGTGGCGTTTACTTTTATGGCGGGGCGGAAGACCTCGCGCGGATGGGCCAGGCAACTGGTGGCGGTGCCTTTAGTGATTTCGACGCGCTTGATCAGCCGGTTTTTCCGGTCGAGACAGAGTATCCAGAAGGATTCGACCTCGGCGCCCGCCACGAGGGGCCGGAAATGACGCGCTACCATGGCGGCGCTGTCGTAGATCGTTTCCTGTGTTTCTTCATCGGCCAGGATACGCTTGGCAAAATGCATGGTGGCAATCAGCTGAAGCGCTTTGACACGACCGATGCCGCGTATCTTCCGAAAGTCTTCAGCCGACCAGCGCAGTAAGTTACGCAGGCTCCCGGCCTCGTGGAGCATCTCGCCGCACATACTGACGACATCGACCCCGGGCGTCCCGCTGCGCAAAATCATGGCCAGCAGCTCGCGGTCGCTGAGTGATTCGACACCCAGAGCCTCCAAGCGCTCCTGCGGGCGCTCGGTGGCCAGCATGTCCTTGATCCGGCGATGTGTAGGGTAGGGTGCGCTCATGTTTACGTGAACACTAGAACACTTTTAATTGCTCGCAAGCCTAAAATTTACAATGGATTTTGCAACCGAATCGTGCAGGGTCCCTCCAGTGAAATTTACACCACAGAAACCAAGCCTCTTCGGAGAAACCCTGGAAAGCCTGACTGACCAGCTTGAAGCGGCCGGTTTCAAGCGCTTCCGGGCCAAGCAGGTGATGGACTGGCTGTATAAGAAACGGGTCGATTCCTGGGCGGCGATGACAAATCTACCCAAAGATCTGCGCAGTTGGCTCGATGCGACTTATATCCTCTACCCAACGGCCCCGGTGATCGACAAACGCTCGAATGATGTCACACAGAAGCTGCTGCTCGAGCTGGAGGATAAATCGCTGATTGAGACCGTCCTCATCCGTGCGCCGCAAAAGGGTGTCGGTCAGGAGGACTCGCGCAAGACAGTCTGTGTGTCTATTCAGGTCGGCTGTGCGTATGGCTGCAAGTTTTGTGCTTCGGGCTTGGCCGGCTTCCGGCGGAATCTACTGGCCGCCGAGGTCGTCTCGCAGTTGATGCATATTTGCCGCCGTGAAGATGCCCACACTGAGCGCGCCCGCGAAGAGATCGCCTCCTTTGATAATATCGTATTCATGGGTATGGGCGAGCCGCTGGCTAATTACGACACACTCGTGCGCACCCTGCGTATCCTCAATGCCGACTGGGGGCTGAATTTCGGGGCGCGGCGTATCACGGTGTCGACCTCCGGCCTGGCGCCGCAAATTTTGAGCTTGGCCGGGGAGGGCATCGCGGTGCGTCTGGCGATTTCGCTGCACGGCGCGACCAATGCGGTGCGCGATCAGATCATGCCGATCAATAAACGCTATCCGCTGGAGGTCCTGCTCCCGGCGGCGAAGGCATTTCAACAGCGGCATGGGCGCATGCTGACGCTGGAGTTCATTTTAATCGAAGGCGTCAACGACAGCCTGGAGCAGGCTCGGGAGCTGGCCAAAATAGCGCGTGAGCTCCATGCCCATGTCAACTGCATCCCCTACAATACCGTCGAGGGCTTGCCCTGGAAGCGCCCCAGTGTGCCGAGGCAGGATGCATTTGTCGATGTGCTGCGGCAGGCTAAAGTGTCGTGCACGATCCGGCGTGAAAAGGGGCACGATATTGACGCGGCCTGCGGACAGCTCCGGCTGAAAACCGAAAAAGACCGGGTCACTGCCGAAGTATAGTATCCGGGCAGCTAGGCTGATCTGGATACGGGGTGGCGACGATACTTGGTGCGCAACTACATGAAGTAGCGCACGTAGGAGTTCTCACGCAATTCGTTCAACCATTTTTCTTGAGCCTCCCGCGCGATTTCCCCGACCAGGACATTTTCAATAATGTCGCGGACCTGAGAGATGGGCTGTATCATCTCCTTGCGTTTGTCCTCAGCGTAGAGGATGAAGATGGTGTTGCCCAGTTCGACCGGCTGACTGTAGCTGCCCGGTTCGAGTGCAAAGGCGATATCGCTCAGCTCCCGGCGGATCTCCCGGCGCTCGATCCAACCCCAATCACCGCCCCGGCGGCTCATATCGTCCTGGCTGTATTTGCGGGCCACGTCGGCGAAATTGGCACCGCCGCCGAGTTCGCTCATGACCTGCTTAGCTGTCTGGCGGAGCGTGACGAGCCCCTCGTCTGCCATCGGAGATAAAATAATCTGCCGCAGGTGCAGGGCCTCGCGCTGATAAAAGCGCAGTTTGTTTCTGACGTAGAAATCTTCAATGCGCTCCGGGCTGATCTCGGATTGTGAGCGGCGTGTTTCCTGGCGCATGACGTTGACGACGACCCGCTTATAAATGTCTCTCCGGAAGTCGCGCGGGGTCTCGCCGCGCTCCTTCAAATATTCGAGGAAGCGCCTGCGATCATTCCCGAAATCCCGGCTGATGACTTCGTTGTATTCCTGATCGATGTAAGACTGCGGGATCATCAAGCCCCGGTCTTCGGCCGCCTTGACGATGATAATGCGGTCGATCATGTTTTGCAGCACCTCGGCGCTCAGTTCATCAATGCGCTGCGAGAATTCCTCAGCAGACCTGGACTCAGCCCGTAGGCGGGGGATGATTGGTTCAAGCTCGCGGCGCAGTTGCTCGACTGTAATGATCTGCCCCTCGGCGATGGCCGCGATCCCGTTACCCAGACGGAGTAAATCAGGATTGCCGCCAGCCTCCTGTGCAAACGAGTTTGCAGACAAGAGCAGGGCGAAGGAAAAAAAGATACTGGCAAGGCGAAGATGCTTCATAATAGACGCGGACACGGATCCGTAGCAGAATGTTTCATGCAAGATAGAAACCCCCCGCTTGCGGTCAAGCGGTATATGCGTTTGGGATTATGTTCGGGTGCGTCTAGCGGTCAACGCGGGCACCGCCACCGGCCTTGATCTTTTTGACTTCCTTGAGTGAGGCCATGGTGGTGTCGCCCGGGGTCGTCATGGCGAGTGCCCCATGCACGCAACCGTAGTCCGCTGCTGCCTGCGGGTCGTTTTCCGCCAGGAAGCCGTAGATCAGACCGGAGGCAAAGCTATCGCCACCGCCGACACGGTCGAGGATCTCCAGGGCCGGGAACTGCATCGACTCGTAGAATGCACCGTCGTGCCAAACCATGGCGGCCCAGTCATTGATCGTGGCCGTTTTGACGGCGCGCAGCGTGGTGGCCGTGGCCTTAAAGTTGGGAAATTGCTTAATTGCCGTGGCGATCATCTGCTTAAAAGCCTCCACCGGGATGTGTGAAATGTTTGCGTCCACCCCTTCGACCTCGAAGCCGAGGCAGGCGGTGAAGTCCTCCTCGTTGCCGATCATGACGTCGA
>REBV01000278.1 GCA_007692545.1 Puniceicoccaceae bacterium | reverse complement strand
TCGAACTTCTATCTGAGCGAAGTCTATGCAGGCTGCCGGGTCGGGTTGTTTGAAAGCCAATTTTATAGCCTAGCCAATTTTATAGCCTGGTAATAACAGATAAAGCTTGACGTAGGTTCAGCTCGTTGAATGATAGGTGAATTAGGAGAAATTCAATATGAGACGTATACGCAGAATGAAATGTGCTGAATCGGCGGTAATTCACCATGCAATGAGCCGTGTGGTGGGTGGGCAGATGCTGCTGGGGAAGCGCGAGAAAGAGGTTTTGCGTAAGATGCTGTGGCAAGTGGCGGACTTTTGTGGCGTGGAGGTGCTGACTTACTCCATTATGACGAATCACTTTCATGTGCTGCTGCGAGTGCCCGAGAAGGATCGGGCGGTCTCGGATGCGGAATTGCTGCGGCGCTTTAAGGTGCTCTACCCGAAACCGACGAAGTATCAGACGGCTTCGTTTGCCCGCCTGGAAACGGCTCTGCGGGAGGGCACGGAGGATGCAGCTAAGGTGCGTGCGCAATTACTGGCGCGGATGCATGATCTCTCTGAATTTATGAAGACGCTGAAACAGCGTTTCTCTATCTGGTACAACCGCAATCATAACAATCGCCTGGGGACTTTGTGGATGGACCGCTTTAAGAGCGTGTTAGTACAGGGTGAGGGGAATCCCTTGCAGACAATGGCAGCTTATATTGACCTGAATCCGGTGCGTGCGGGGCTGGTGGAGGATCCGAAGGACTACCGCTGGTGCGGTTACGCGGAAGCGGTGGCGGGCAATCAGAAGGCGCAACGAGGGCTGGAGTTGATTTGGGCGACTTATGCGAATGGATCGAAGCGGCGAGGGGAGGCGGCGAGCCTAAAATCGGCTTTGTCGGCGCACCGGAGTTTGATTTTTGGCAAGGGGGCATCGCCTTGGACACACAAGGGGAAGCTGATTGACCGTAAGGCGGCAGAGAAGGTTTTGAATGAGCAGAAGGGGGAGTTGCCGCTTTCGGTGGTTCTGCGGTGTCGGGTGCGGTACTTTACGGATGGAGTGGTGTTGGGCTCGGCGGAATTTGTGCGGAGCTATACGGCGCAGTGGCAGGCGGGTCGTGGTTGTGAGCGAGCCGTGCCGGGCACTGCGGCGCGGGGGGCACCGTGGGGTGATTTGGCGGTGGTCAACAAGCTGCGGCGGGCGGTTTTTGGGTGAATGGCGGGAGCAGTCCACGCACTACGGGCTACGCCGTGGCGAGGCACCCGCGAAAAGCGGGTGGGGACACCCGCTTTTCGCGGCTACCCCTTATAAATACGAAGCAGGGCGTCGGCGATTTCCGAAGGGTTGCGGGCGATGGATACACCGGCAGCCTCCATGGCGGCAAACTTGGCTTCGGCGGTGCCGGCTCCGCTGGCGGAGACGATGGCTCCGGCGTGGCCCATGGTGCGGCCCTTCGGGGCAGACGCTCCGGCGATAAAGCCAGCGACAGGTTTCTTGACGTGCTCCTTGATGTAGGCGCAGGCCTCTTCCTCGGCGCTACCGCCAATTTCCCCGATCATGATAATCGCATCGGTCTCCGGGTCTTCGTTGAGCATGCGCACGGCGTCGAGTTGTGAGGTGCCGTTGATCGGGTCGCCCCCGATGCCGATGCAGGTCGACTGGCCGTGGCCGCGCTGCGTTAGTTGCCAGACGGCTTCATAGGTCAGCGTGCCGGAGCGGGAGACCACGCCGACACGGCCGGGCTTGTGAATGTAACCGGGCATAATGCCGATCTTGCACTCACCCGGGGTGATGATGCCGGGGCAGTTGGGCCCGATCAGGCGTGTCTTGGTGTTATGGAAGTAGAGGCGACGGCGCACCTCGGCCATGTCGCGGACGGGCACACCTTCGGTGATGCAGATGACGAGGGGAATCTCGGCCTCGATGGCTTCGAGAATCGAGTCCGCCGCGAAGGCCGGTGGGACGTAGATAACCGAGGCATTGGCGCCGTGCTCTTTGACGGCTTCGTCGACCGTATTGCAAACAGGTACCTTGCCCTCCCAGAGTTGACCACCCTTACCGGGGGTGACACCAGCGACGACGTTTGTGCCGTATTCGATGCATTGCTGGGTATGAAAGGTGCCGGTCTTACCCGTGATCCCTTGAACGACGAGTCGTGTGTCTTTGTTAACGAGAATACTCATTGGATAGTTGTGTTAAATGTGAACTCAGTAAAGAAATCAGCCTGGGCTTAGCCGGCTTTTTTGACCTGATCGACGATGATCTCGGCCGCCTGCACCAGACTGTCAGCCGGAGTGAGGGCCACGCCGCTTTCAAGCAGGATTTTCTTACCGGCTTCGACATTGGTGCCCTCCAGGCGGACGACTAGCGGCACGGTGATGTCGACGTTTTTGGCCGCGGCCACGATGCCCCGGGCGATCACGTCACACTTCATGATGCCGCCGAAGATGTTGACCAGGATGCCTTTCACATTCGGATCGGAGAGGATAATCTTAAAGGCCGCAGTGACCTGATCTTCGTTGGCACCGCCACCCACGTCGAGGAAGTTGGCCGGGGAGCCACCGAAGCTCTGAATGATGTCCATCGTGGCCATGGCCAGTCCAGCTCCGTTGACCATACAGGCGATGTTTCCATCCAGGGCGATGTAAGCGAGGTTGTGCTTGGAGGCTTCGATTTCCTTCGGGTCCTCCTCGTTCAGGTCACGCAATTGCTGGATCTCCGGTTGCTGGAAGATGGCATTGGCATCGAAGGAGACTTTGGCGTCGAGCGCCATGAGTTGACCGTTGGTCGTTTCCACCAGTGGGTTGATCTCGACTAGCATGGCATTCTTTTCCCAATACATTTTGTAAAGACCGGTCAGAATACGGGCAAATTGTTTCACCTGATCACCCTCAAATCCGAGCGCAAAGGCCACGCGGCGGCAGTGGTAGTGACGCAGCCCCAAGGTAGGAGAAACCGGCACACGAATCAACTTTTCCGGTGTCTTCTCTGCCACAGCCTCGATGTCCATACCGCCCTCGGTCGAGGCGATCACCATTGTTTGAGCCGTATCACGGTCCAGCACGACAGCCAGATAGTACTCATGCTTGATATCGCAAGCCTCAGTGAAATACAGCGTCTGCACCTTCCGGCCTTCTGGCCCGGTTTGCGCGGTGACGAGCGTGTTGTCCAACATGTGGTTAGCCGCTTCCTGGGCCGCCTTCCGATCCTTGACCACTTTGACGCCACCCTTGTAGCCGTCAACGAAAGTACCCTTGCCGCGTCCACCGGCGTGGATTTGGGCCTTCACGACGATCATCTCGTCGCCAAGGTGGGAGATAGCGGTTTCAACTTCCCGGGAATTAGTGGCTGCATATCCGCGTGGGACGGGCACTCCGTATTCCTGAAGAAGGCGTTTAGCCTGGTACTCGTGTATGTTCATCTGTATTACTTGTGTTGTAAAAAATTAGAAGCAATGAGTAGTGTCCAAGGCTGGTTTTGGTGCAACTTATTTTCTGTGTTTTTTCGAGCGGGGTGGCAAATGACAATTTTGAGCGTAGCGACTGGCTTTATGCCAGGAGTCGAGGCAGATTGGCTGATCAAACCGCTAAAAGACTTTTCCTGAAAACGTCTCGACAAAAGCTCAGAGACTGAGAGCCTACCCAGTTTCAACCATTTGAATAGTCCTATGCAAGCAGAGCTAAAAGCAATCGTCGCCGAGGTGCAGGAGAAGGCAACCGGCATTCACTCTCGGGCGGAATTCGAGGCCTATAAAGCCACGGTGGTCGGCCCCAAGGGCTCCCTGACCGAGATTATGAAAGGTATGGGCGCCATCCCCAAGGAGGATAAGCCTGCCATGGGCAAGCTCATCAACGAGGCCAAAACGGCTGTGCAGGCAGTCTTTGATACGGTATTGGAGCGTCTCGAAACCGCCGAACTGGCCGCCCGACTGGGGCCGGCTATCGACCCGTCGCTGCCTGCTCCGGACTTGCCGCGTGGCACACTCCATCCCATCGCGCAGGTGCGTGAGGAGATGGTGGCGCTCTTTCGCCGGATTGGGTTTTCCGTAGCCGAGGCCACCGAGGTGGAGACGGAGCACTACTGCTTCGATGCGCTCAATATCCCGGCGGACCATCCCGCCCGTGATATGCAGGATTCTTACTATCTACCGGAGGCCCTCAAAGTAGGCAATGTGAGCCAGCTTGCCGATGAGAAATATTTGCTCCGCACCCACACCTCTACGGTCCAGATCCGCACCATGCTGGCCGAGCAGCCGCCGATCCGTATCGTTGCCCCCGGTCGCTGCTTCCGCCGCGACACCCCCGACGCCACCCACAGCGCCAACTTCCATCAGATTGAAGGGCTCTACGTCGACCGGGATGTCACCTTGCTCGACCTCAAGGCCACCCTCGATCATTTCGTCAAAACCATCTTTGGGCCGAAGGCGAAAACCCGCCTGCGCCCGAGTTTCTTCCCCTTCACCGAGCCGAGTTTCGAAATGGATTTTTACTCGCCGGACCTGGGCAAGCTTAGTAATAAGTGGCTGGAAATCATGGGCTGTGGCATGGTCGATCCCGAAGTTTTCAAAGCCGTCGGCATCGACCCTGAACTCTACACCGGTTACGCCTTCGGCATGGGCATCGAGCGCATCGCCATGATTCTGCAAGGCGTCGATGATATCCGCTACTACTACCAAAACGACGTCCGCTTTTTGAGACAATTTGCTTAATATGAAAATCTCTTACAACTGGCTTAAAAACTATATCGATCTCGAT
Source organism: Puniceicoccaceae bacterium (assembly GCA_007692545.1). Taxonomy (GTDB): domain Bacteria; phylum Verrucomicrobiota; class Verrucomicrobiia; order Opitutales; family Coraliomargaritaceae; genus Thalassobacterium. The sequence continues at coordinate 2,531 of REBV01000278.1, read as the reverse complement.
CCGGTCGAGCACTCTCCGGAAATCCTGTCCGAGGTATTGCCTTTGCTGGGCTTCGATGTCGAAGAAATCGAAAAACTGGGCCCCCCGCAGCTGGAGCATGTGGTGGTGGGGCAGGTGCTTGAATTTGCGCAACATCCGGATGCGGATCGCCTGCGCTGCTGCCAGGTCTCGACCGGGCAGGCAGATACAATTCACAGCATCGTCTGTGGGGCCAAAAACTTCCAAGCGGGCGATAAGGTCATGGTCGCACTGCCGGGTGCCGTGCTGCCGGGAGACTTTAAGATCAAGACCTCCAAGCTTCGCGGGCAGCCCTCCGAGGGGATGCTATGTTCGGCCAAAGAGCTCAAACTTGGTCAGGACCATGATGGGATTCTCATTCTCGATCCGGATAGCCCACTCGGCACGCCCTTGAACGAGCTGTTTTCCGAGGGTGACACCGTATTGAATCTCGAAGTCACACCCAATCGTGTCGACGTGCTTTGTCACCTGGGCGTAGCGCGGGAACTCGCCGCCAAATTCGGCCTGGCGGTGAAATACCCGGAGGTCAAAGCCAGCCGGGAGAATGAGAGTCGGGGCACCCCCCTGATCTCGGGAGTCCAGGTCAGCGCCGATACGGTTTGCCCGCACTACACGGCTGTCTGCATCAAGGACGTGAAAGTCGGGCCGAGCCCCAAATGGCTCAAGCAGGCGATTGAAGCGACCGGCCAGCGCTCGATCAATAATGTGGTCGATGTGACCAATTATGTCCTCCACGAAACTTGCCAGCCCTTACATGCCTTCGACGCTGCCAAAATAAGAGGCGGGCGCCTGCTGGTGCGCATGGCCGGGGCAGGGGAGACGATCACCACCCTCGACGAAGTGAAGCGCACGCTGACTGCCGATATGGCCGTCATTGCCGATGCGGAGCGCCCACTGGTGGTGGCCGGTGTGATGGGCTCATTGGATGCTGAGGTCGATGCCAGCACCACCGATATTGTTCTGGAGGCCGCTTATTTTGAGCCGACCTCGGTGCGGGCCACTTCGCGTCAGTTGGGGCTTACCTCGGATAGTGCCTACCGCTTTGAGCGCGGGATCGATCCCAAGGGGGTGATTTATGCATCGGCGCGTGCCGTCGATCTGATCCTTGAAGTGGCAGGGGGGCGCGTCGATGGGGATCGGATCGAAGTCGGCTCCGAGCCGCTCACGATCAACGAAGTGACCCTGCGCCCCGAGCGCGTCCGCAAATTTATCGGCTTTGAGGTGAGCGACGAGGCGATTCAGGACGTATTGGAATCGCTCGGACTCAGTGTCTCGATCCACGACGAAGCCGATGGGCGCACCCGCTGGGAAGTGAGCATCCCGTCCTACCGGGAAGACCTCCGGCGCGAAGTCGACTTGATTGAAGAATTTATCCGCGTCTATGGCACGGATAAAATTCCCGAGTCCGCTGTCGTCGCACGCGGCATCAGCGACCAGGATCACCGCATCTACACCGTCAACGAATCTGTGGCTCAATACCTGACCGGGCAAAATTTCGACGAAGCCTTCCTGTATTCGCTCCGCGATCCGGAAGAGATCAAATTTTTCTTTGGCGAGGCCAGCCATCAAGTGCTCGCCTTGGACAATCCACTCCAGAGTGACCAGAGTCATCTGCGCCCGTCGCTGATCCCCGGCCTGCTGGATGTTTTGCAACTCAATGCCGCCCGGGGCACCGGAGCCACGCGATTCTTCGAGCGGGGTCACGTCTATCGGGCAGTTAACGGGCAGATGCAGGAGCTCATTTCCGTCGGCTTCGTCATTGTGGCCGATCAAAGCACCCGGCAGTGGCGCCAACGCGAGGTGGCTGATTTCTACACCGCGCGCAACATTGCCGGTGAGATTCTGGAGCTCGCGGGCACCGCCTCGGCCAAGCTCAGTTTTCAACCCATCGAAGCATGCCAACTCTGGCAGGCCGGACACGCGGCCGAAGCCGGTGACTTCGCCAAGATGGGTTTTCAAGCTACAGCGGGCCTACTCAACTTGGCCACACTCAAGCAGCGCTGGGATTTGAGCGCGCCAGTCATCGCCGGCTCGATTCTCATGACACCAAAGTTTTTCGAGCGCAAAGCCAAGCGCGGTCGCCATAGCGGGGTGAGCCGGCAGCCAGCCACCTCCAAAGACCTCGCCCTGATTGTTGACCAATCCGTTTTGGCGGGTGAAGTCGAGAAGGCCGTGGCTAAATTCGCCCAAAAAGCGACCCAGGGATTTGACTGTGAAGGTGTTCGCATCTTCGACGTGTATGCGGGCACCGGACTGCCGGCAGGCAAAAAGAGCCTCGCCGTCACCATGAGCTTCCGCGCCGCCGACCGCACCCTGAAGGATAAAGAAGTGAACACCGCCTTCGAAGCCATCCAAAAACTCATCACCGAAAAAACCGATTTTCAGATACGGAAGTAGTCGCTTCGCTGCTCGGAATAGGTCTCAGTTTTCATCCCTCTAAAGCCTGTCCAGCGGGCTGAGGGTCAGGTCCTGCTGGTCCTCCATGACGTGCAGGTAAATCATGGTCGTCTCCC
>REBV01000077.1 GCA_007692545.1 Puniceicoccaceae bacterium | reverse complement strand
AAAGCACGCAGCTACTTTGCGGCGACCTTGCGTAGCGCGCGGCTTCAGCAAGCGTTCGTCGGCCTGGGAACCCGCTGTCTCAGGTCCGGCAAACTGCGGCTAAAGCACGCAGCTACTTTGCGGCGACCTTGCGTAGCGCGGTGCTTTAGCCCGCGTTCGGCGGACTAGCCTGCGCTGGACCGGATCATGCGCCAAGCCTCGGCGAACTGCGGGCTAAACCGTCTTCGCTCGATGAGCTACGCCGGGTCAAGAGCTCCGCACTACGTAATGCCACTAGACTTGCTGACGCTACCTCGCCGAATGATTCTAAAAATCGCACGATAATTGCAGAAGTTTCGATTTTTGAATACGTCAAAATGGTGGAAGATCTCCAGAGGGGTAATGGCTAAATCGTCTTGACAAATTTTGCAGACAATATTCAAACAAAGTATGGCATCTAAAGAAGATACCCTTACTCCCAAGCAGAATATTCAGTCTGTGAGTCGTCGTAATTTCCTGAAAGCCAGCGGACTCGGTCTTGCCCTGGTGGGCAGCGCAGGTCTAGCGCCGTTCAGCAAGCTTGGCGCGGTCTCCGGGGCGAATGCTGGTGCGTTTGCTCGGGGAAAGGCAAAAAACATCATTTTTCTCGTTTCCGACGGGATGAGCGCCGGCACCTTCTCCACGGCGGATCAGTATATGTTCTGGAAAGAGGGGCGCCACACGCACTGGGGTGAGCTTTTTCGGAGTGGGCGGGGACGGTTCAGTATGATGGAAACCTCATCCCGAAATTCACTGGTGACAGACTCCGGTGCGGGTTCCTCTGCTTGGGGCTGTGGGCATCGTGTCAACAATGGGCGCATTAACATGGATGCCTCTGACAATCCGCTAAAGCCGATCCTCGCAATCGCACGGGATGCCGGGAAAGCCACCGGACTGGTAACCACCGCTACGATCAGTCACGCTACGCCGGCAGGTTTTGCGGCCAATATGATGAGTCGTAATGATGAGCGGGAAATTTTGGAACAGTATCTCGAGCGTGACTACGATCTTCTTTTGGGTGGGGGCCATTCCTTTATTGAAGGGAACGATCAGAGACCCAGTCTTCATCCTAAAATCGAAACGGGGGGGTATGAATTCATCCGTGACCGTGCATCGCTCCTCGCATCGGAGCGAAGCGATCCACGTTTGATTGGTTTGTTCTCAGATGGGCATATCCCGTTTGAGGTCGATCGTGTGCATAGTTCGGAGAATTTACATGAAAGCGTTCCCAGCTTGGCGGAAATGACAGAAGTTGCTCTGCGCCGTCTGAGCTCAAATCCAAATGGTTTTCTTGTTCAGATTGAGGGCGCTCGGGTGGACCACGCAGCCCACCTGAATGATCTCGGCGGTTTGCTCTTCGATCAGTTGGCTTTTGACGACGCCGTTGGCGTAGCTCTGAAGTTCATCGCCGAGCGCGATGATACGCTCCTGATTGTGACGACCGACCATGGCAATGCCAGTCCGGGGATGAGCAGTGGCCAAAACCTGGGTGGCCGGAATTTAAGACGAATGAGCGGCATACGCGGTTCTTACCACACGCTGCGGGATCGCCTTGATCCAAATCAGTCGGTTTCAGAGGTCCAAAAACACGTTGCGGATGTGCTTGGGCAAGAGATTCGGGACGAACATGCGGAGTATATCCTTCGTCACAGGAATTCCGATTACGAACCTCCCTACGAGCGGATGCGTTGGGTGGCGGCAACCGTTGGGCAAATTATGGCTAATTACCACGACTTTGGTTGGATTGGTAATGCCCATACCGCTGAATACGTCTATCTAACTGCTCTGGGGCCCGGCAGTGAAAGTGTCCAGCCATTCACTAAGAATACAGATCTCTTCGATCTGATGGTTCGTTCCGCTGGTATGGAAGCGTGGCTTTCTTGACCTCAGGCTTTCACCTCATTCCACATTCCCGGGCTCGTCTGTAAGCCTGAGTCCAATGAGCTGGACCAGACGATTGGGGCAATGGGCGCACCCTCGGTTGCAAATAAGAAAAAGCGGGGTGGTTAGAACACTAATCCGGGGAAGTCGCTCGTCGCTTCGAAGTCGGCAATGCTTTGTCCGCGGGTGGGGATGAGTCCGGAGAGATCGCCGGCCATCGCGGCGACGCCGACGGCGAAATGGGTGAAGGCGTCATGCGCGCCGTCGAGCGCCAGCGACACCCGGGTTTCCCGGAGCTGGACGCTCAGGGTCTGACTCTCCGGCCGGTAGTCGATGATCAACTCGGCCGGGCGGGGGAGGGTGCCGCGGATCGGTGCAGCGGCCCGCTTCCCGGTCAGCCCGTCGATCACCACAAGCGCGCGCTGCTCGTAATCGACGATGATGCGCACGAGGCTGTCGCGCTCGTCGGAGTTGCCCAGTCCGTAGGCGATTTGACCGGACGCAGGCGCGTGCCTTTCCATCGACTGAAACTGGGCGCGGAGGTGAAACGCCTGATCGAGCGCATACGGAGTGCGGAAAACGAAGGACTTCCACGCCAAGTCGCTCCCGCGGTGGTTTAGGCGATAAACGCCCGGCGCGGCGTAATACTCGAGGCCTTCATCGCGGATGATACCCGACTGCGCGAAAAACGGCATCAGCAGGCCCGCATCCCAATCCACAAGGCGTTGCATCAACCGGGCGGCTAGCTCGGGGTTTTGCCTCGAGAGGTCGCGGGATTCTCCGATGTCGTCGCGGAGATTGTAGAGGCGTGCTCTCTGGGAATCATCGGTGATGTGCAGTTTCCAATCGCCCTCGCGAACGGCGCTGCCGCCCCCTTGCGGGCCGGACATCCGCCAGAAATGAGCGTGGCCCTCCGGAATGGGAGTGCCATCGCGAAGGAGCGGTAGGAAATCAATCCCGTCGAGGCCTTCAAGCGCCTCTGCTGGAGCGCCACCAGTGTTTGCGAAGGTCTTCATTAGATCCAGCGCGATAATTGGCGCATCTACGACCTGCCCGCCGGGAACGGTTCCGGTCCAGGTAAAGGTTGCCGGCACCCGAATCGCCCCTTCAAGCATGCTGCCGCCCTTATAACCGCGAAGAGGCTCGTTGTAGGACCAGTTCCCGCCCCAGCGCTGGGTGTAGCCGGGCCCGCCATTGTCGTTTAGATAAACGATGATGGTGTCTTCCATCAGGCCGCTTGCTTCCAGCTTATCGACGATTTTTCCGATGTTCTCGTCGATGGCGAGGGTCATGCCAGCGAGACGGTAACGTTCCAGTTGGGTGCGCTCCCGGGTGTCAAAGACGAACGGAGTATCGAGGTAATCTTCCTGAGTCAGGCCAAACTCCTTCTCCAGACGTTCAAAGCGTTCGTCGGTGAACTGCATGTCGTTGGGTCCGTGCGGGGCGGTCAGCGAGACGTAGATGAAGAATGGCTGATCCGGTGCGGTTTCGAGGTGTTCAGCGATGAAGTCAACGGTCGCCGTGCCGATGCGGTCAGTCAAATATTCACCGGTTTCATCCTCGGGTTTTGGAGTGACCTGATCCTGAAAAACAGTGTTTTCGCGAAAGGACTCGTAATAACTGCGGGAACCGCCCCACATACCGTACCAACGATCAAAACCACGCACGTTTGGATGGTATTCGATGGTTTCACCTAAGTGCCACTTGGCCACCCCGTAAGTACGGAATCCGAGTGATTGGAGGAGATTCGGAACGGTCGCTTGGCCGGGAGCGAGGCCTCCCTTGGTCACCGCACCCAAATTGTTTTCGTTCCCCAAACGCTGCTGGTAAATCCCGCTGATCAGGCCTGCGCGGGCAGGGTGGCAAACACCTCCGCTGACGTAGGCGTCTGTGAATCTAACCCCACGATCTGTCAAATCTTGCAGGCGCGGCATAGGGTATCTCGGACCCCAGTGCGGATGCTCGTTGATTTGAATGTCGGAGTAGCCCTGGTCATCGGTAAAGACAAGAATGACGTTTGGCGGACGCTGATCGGGGCTCCAGTTTGGCAGTGCAGTCAAAGTGAGTGTGTCGCCACCGACGTCGTAATCGACGCGGAAACGGTTTGGTCCGCGTAAAAAAGTGTCTCCGTCGCGGATGTTCAAGAATTGACCGTCCCGGCTTTGGTAGCGGATGAGCGGAATAACGGTACCCGGAGAGTGGACGTAGTCTTCATCAAAGGTCAAGTCGAGCGCGGCGCGATGTAGGTGCAAGGTGCCCCCCACCGTGACTGGCACCGAACTCCCAGGGTTGTGAAAGCGCAGCATCGACCCGCCTGCCACGAAGCTCCCGAGGCTGAGGTCGCGGGCGAATGCCACCTGCCCTCCGGCGACGATCAAAGAACCATCACCGCGGGGGGTGAAACGACCGAAGCTAGCATCGCCTTCGACCATCAAGCGTCCACCATACACGAAAATAAAGGAGTCATTTTCGGAGTCACCCACACCTAGTGAGAGCTCGCCTTTGATGGAGAGGTTTCCTTCTTCAACAATTAGGATCCCCTGACCCAACTGCTCTGGCGATTCGCCGAGTTGGAGGCCTTGGAGGGAGAGGGCTTCCGGCTGTCCCCGATAAGCCACTCTTTGTTGACGTCCAATGACGGTCGGAAGTTCAGCTGCAGGGATCGCTTGTTGGTTTCGGGAGGTAACTTGCCAGTTGATCTCGTCCCAATAACCGGATGAGGTGGCGATTCGCTGGTCAGGTCGGGGCACGCCCCCACGGGCGAAGCCGCCAATTGACAGCTTAACCCCGGCGACACCGCCCGCGCGACCTTCTGTCTTCCAGCGGATCGGACCATCGGCGCTCAACGTTATCTGCAAATCACCTTGGGCGTCAGGGATGACGACCGGCTCCGGAAACTCCCAGACGTAAACGCCAGCACCGTCGAAGGCTAAACGCGCGCTGAATTCGCCGGCCCGGAGATCATCCTGAGTGCCAAAGATCCCATCCGGCCCCGGATCGGTTATGGTGATGGTCAGCTCTTCGGCATCAGTGCCGCTCGCTGCCGAGGCCCAGGCAATACCGGTGAGCGTGAGAGTGGCGCCAGGATCCGCGATCTCCAGAAAAGTCCGATTTAGGTCCCGCGCGGTATGATCACCGCCCCCCAGGGCCGCCTCGTTGATCAAAAAACGAGTATCAAAGACGGAAAGATCGCGCTGAGCGACGGTCGTCGATGCGTGAATGGCTGTCTGCAGCAGACAGGAGAATAGAAGGGGTAGGAGGACTGCTTTCATAAAGTGATGGGGGAGAGGACGCCGTTTCATAACAGCTCGATTTTGCGTTCTTGGTTGGACACACCAACTTTGGCGGAAGGTAAATATTGTCTGTTATTTGTCAGATGGTGCAACAATAATTGGATATTACCGGAATTTATTCTAAAGGAGTTCATTGGCGGGGAGGCGCGGCTGGTCATCGGCGTTACCGCCGATGCTACGTGGTTCGGGTTCGGCGGATTATTGCGTAGCATCGACCGTCAGGTCGATGACAAGGGCAGTTTTATATTTATGTTTGACGCATGACAAGAATCGGACAAAAAGTTTTGGATGCGTAAAAATTCCCCGCCTCCTTCGCAGTTGTTGGCGCGCTTCCGCTCCTCACGGCTGGCGACTTTGCTTATTGCTGCCTTCTCGGTGACCTCTATTACCGCTGCGGCTCCAGTGGTCCGTGTAAGCGGTGACATAACCTTAACTGAGACGACTTCCAGTGGATTTGAGCTCACCTTGGATAAGCCATCGGGCCGTGGGACGATGGTCCTGAATTATGCTGCTGCTCCGCTGAATCTAGCCGAATTTCGCGATCTTGCTTTTAAAGTGGGTAACTCCGGAGATGCGCATTTGGATATCCGGGTGCTAGCGGTCAATGCGCCGAACGAGATTTGGCGAGACTCCGCTGAGGGCCGCTTTCTGATTGCGCCGGGGAGCGATGGGGCCATGCGGGTCATGCTTCCGCGCCAGCAGCTTCCTGAGGATCATCCGTTTCGTCAACGTTTCGGAAATCTGTACGGTTTCCCGCATGGTTTCCAACGGCACTGGCGTCACATCGAAGCAGGCGCGATCCGTGAGGTACGGCTGCATATGCAGTGGAGTGATGCTGCTCGCGACGAAAGCATTGAGATTTCCCGACCTTTTGGGGCCGGGCGGTTTTCGGTCGATCCGGCCGTCCTCGACGAATTTCCTCTGCCTCTGGTTGATACCTTCGGCCAACTCCGCCACCGGGACTGGCCGGGAAAAGTTTATTCTGCCGATGAACTTGTCCGTGATGGTCAGCGGGATATGGCCTTAGCCCGGCAAGTTTCGATGCCCGAGCACCTCAACCGCTTTGGAGGCTGGGCGGACGGGCCGAAAATGGAGGCCACTGGGTACTTCCGGGTAGAAAAGCTGAATGATCAGTGGTGGTTCGTGGACCCTGAAGGGCGCCTCTTTTGGTCGCTGGGTGTGAACAGCTTGTCGATGGGTACGAATACGCCGGTGGCTGGCCGGGAAGCCTTGTTTCCAAGCGATTGGGAGGGGCCGCAGACGCGCCCGTTCTGGAACAACCTCGCGCTCAAATTCGGGGAGGAAGCCCGACTGGCCTCGCACGTCGAACTTTCGCTTTCCCGGATGATTGACTGGGGCCTCAATACCATCGGTGCCTGGTCGATGCGCGAAAGCTTCGAAGCAAAACGGGTTCCATACACACTCATCGTTCATACAGATAAGGAAGGCATCGGCTCGATTTCAAAATTGCCCGATCCTTACTCTTCCCGCTTCCGCGAGTCGCTTCGCTCAAGCTTGGAACGCCTCGCCGCTGAACATGCGGAAAATCCCTGGCTCTTAGGCGTGTTCATCCACAACGAGCTGGGCTGGCCCGGCGGCACACGCCTTGCCGAGGAAATTCTCGGAGGTCGTCCGAACGCCCCGGCCCGTCGTGCTGCCATTGCTTTATTGGAAGAAACCCACGGTTCGATCAGCGCGCTCAACCGTGCATGGGGAAGCAATTTTTCAGACTTCAATTCAGTCCGGTCCGCCGTCCGACCAATTGAGGAAGCTGCGAACCGGGCCGCCTACCATTCGGATTTGGAAGCCATCCAAACCATGTTCACCGAAGCTTACTTCGCCTATTGTCGGGAGATGATGGATGAATATTTCCCCAACCACCTCTACCTGGGCGGACGCTTTCACAATAACCGCGACTACCTAACCGAGGCGGCTTCGAAGTTCGTCGATGTGGTCAGTGTAAACCTCTACCGCTATACCCTCCGGGGATATTCGACGCGGCAGGTAGTCGAACGCCCCTACCTGATTGGGGAATTCCACTTCGGAGTGATCGATCATGGCATGTGGGGTGCCGGTCT
>REBV01000274.1 GCA_007692545.1 Puniceicoccaceae bacterium | reverse complement strand
GTCAATGGTTTGGTTGGGCCCCGGACTCAGAGCGGTGATCGTAAAGGTCTCAATACTGTTATGCATCGCCCCTTCGGTCGGGGTGAGGACAATCTCGTCGCCGACTTGCCATCCGGAGACATCCCTGACTCGGATGGTGGTGTCATGCCGCCGCAAAATAGTATTGTCGACATAGCCCCAATTCGTGACGGGGCGACCATGCATCTCGATACTGCCTCCGTTGCAGGCGCCGATAAACTTATTGCCGAAGCCGCCTACGTTGCGTGAGGGCTGATGCCCGTGATCGAGAAAGACGCGGAAATTGCTTAGGTGAGGTCTGCCTTCCTGCCCCACTTCAAAGAGTGCGTTGGGGCCGTTCACAAGAAGCGTGCGAGTGCGAATCTGATTCGCGCCTTCCACAACCTGCAAATGCCCCTCCACGTGTATATCTCCGGCGGTGACGGAGGCGTTGGGACGAATGGCCATCCGGACATTCTGGGGGATATGCACTATGTGGCTATAGCTAGAGGGAACGACACCGTTCTGCCAGCTGTTGGGGTCATTCCAATCCGCAACGCGCTCCAGCACGAAGAGGTCGACCAGGGCAGTGTTGTCGCCCGAGGTGTTCATCCCCCTAACCTCGACGGTCAGGGCTCCGCCATTATGCTGGAAGGGGCGTGTTCGATAGAGTTGGAATCCGTCGGCCTCCAACTCTTCTTCGAAGACGGTGTTGCCGTTGGCCCGGACTCGCACGATTTGTTCCTGGCTGGTGCCGTTAGCGATTCGTTGCGCACCGTAGAAGCGAATCCGCCATAGCCCACTACTGCGTGTGGAGGTGTTTCGCAGCAAGCTGTCGTTTTGCAGCAGCGCGGTGTAGTCGCCACTGGGGAGGGTGGGGTAGGCGGCGGCAAAAGTTTGCCCTTTGCGAACGATGCCGGACCGCCCCTCAAAAGTCCAGTTTGGCCAGTTAGGACGAATCTCATGGGTACTGATCGAAGACATTTCGAACCCGGCACCCGGAAGGACACTCGTGCCGGGAAGGTTTTGAGCGATCGCGTTGGGTGTGAGGGTGGGGCAGGAGCATGAAGCGCTACCGCAGCTTTGGGCCTGAAGGGTTGCGCCAACGAGCATCGGCAAGACAAACAGACCGCAGGCGATTAAACCGTTTAGCTGGAAGAGCCTAAAACGGCCAAGACGGAGGGTGGGGATTTTCATAATGTAGACTGGGATTTCAGGGGTTAATGGTTATTGGTTTGGAGTCGTGAAGGTGATGTCTTTAAATTACTGAGAAAGTGTGGGTTCGACGGGAGACGGATAAGCGGATTCATGCTCGTCTGCGGGCACCTTGGAGGACGCAGTCCGGTCAAATCGATCGACCACCGCGAAATGCCAGGAATCGGACTCCAGCGGAGCGTCATCCAAAAAATCCGTCAAAGCCCGTCGCGCTTCCGCTCCGACACCATGCTCGGGGAGCAAGCCACGGTCTGCCAATCGAGCCAACGCAGACAAGCCCAATTCCGGGCGGCGCTCCAGTGCCGCGCCAATGATCTGCCCCAGATAGTAGTCGGGCACTTGCTCATCCACATAAAAATCCACCAAGCCATCGAAATGACGGTCGGGGGCGTGCCGAAACATCTCGACGAAGCGCTCCGGATCACCGATCGCGCCGCTTTCTTCGGTCTGACTCGCTTCCCATGCGTGACGCAAGCTTCGGGTGACCACTTTGTCTTCCTCAAACTCAAGCTGGGCGGAAATGAAGGCGACGGCATGCACCGGATCACGATCAATCATGCGCATGGCTTGATCTTCCCGCGTGCGGATGTTGACGTCGGCCACTTCATCTGCCAAATCCGGATTACGCTGAGGCCAGCTGAGCCCGTTCGCACGCAGTATCTCGGCCCATGCCGCCCGTTGTTCCGCGTCAAAGAGGTCGTCGTTGATCCAGATCGCATTCGCCTCGGGATCGGCCGGTGTGCTTGAAGCGTCACCCGCAAAAACGGCGTTGTCGCCTTGCGGCGCAATGCGCCCCCCCGGCACTTCGGTACCTGCATCATTGAGATCGCGTGGCGCGGTATCGCTGAATGAAGGCGCTACCCCGGTCGCTTGATCATGGCTTCCGGAGTGCCTGATCCACAGGAGGGTCGCCAACATTGTTATGATCAGGGCAATTGCGCCGACAACACGGGTGGGGACTTTCATAGCAAGGGGCAACAGGCAAGAGCGGAATTTCAGGGGTAGAGTATACGCATAAGTATAAGAATCCATTCTTCTTTGTGCGTCAAGCGCTTATTTTGTGAGTCTTTTGCAAGGGGTGCAATTTTAAGCGCGGGTTCAAATTCAAGCTGAAGGCACTTCAGACCTTAGACGTAGCTGCGCGCTTCAGCCGCAGTTTGGATGGGTGCTTGCGGCAAGGGCTGGCCGCGGGCTTCCGTCTTCGCTCTTCCACCTTCGCGAAAGCTTCGGCGGACAAGTCGAGCTACGCCGCACAAGAAAGCACCGCGCTACGATAAAATACATCGAAGCTACCCCGCACTTAAAATTGCACCCTTTTGCAATTACCGTAGTATTTCGCTCTCCCAAAGCTCCCCCCTCTAGAGCAAGCGGTTGTAAAAATTCATTCTTTTTCCATATCAGCGGCAAAAGTCTGAGGCGTTCGCTTTCGCAGATTTGGATTTACACCTGATCCGGGACGGCGAACTCCTGGCGCATATCATAGCGCAGCAGTTGATTCGCCCCGGTGGCATCATTCCCGGTGAAGGTCTCTGTGGCCGGATCGAAGCTGAGTTGAGGGCCGAGTTTCAGACGGCTCCAATCGGCTTCATTGGCTGCGAGTTGGTGCAGGTGGGCATCCATCGTGGCGCGAAGATTTTCGTAGTGCGGCATGCGTGAGCGGACCTCGTCGGGCGACGCTTGCGTGCCGAGCCGATAGGAAATATTGGCCAGATGGCAGATCCCGGAACTGATGTGGCCGCCTTCGATGGGGGCGTTCAGCAAGCTGTGTTTATCGGCGCGGATGGCATCGATGAAATTTGCCGGATGATCCGCGGCACCGCCGTTGCCAAGGTAGGTCTTGATGATTTCTTTTCCGTCTGGTGTGAAAGCGCGCCCGCCGCCGCGGGAGAGTTTCAATAATCCGTTTTCGCACCGGATGATGACGCCGTTTCGCATGCCCATGTGGGCGGGCATCGCCTGGCTGCCTATGGCGCTCGTGAGGTTTCGGATTTCAACGGTCAGTGGGATGCCTTGATACTTCATGGCAGAGAACAGCATATTCGGAGCATCGGCCGCATCCTCCCAGAGGAAGCGGCCGCCGGCTGACATAACCGAATCGGGCATGCTGGACCAGCCCAGCATATTGCACAGGTCGCTGGTGTAGTGGACGCCCCAGTTGCCCATCTCGCCGGCACCCCAACGCAGATCCCAGTGCCAGTCATAGTGAAATCGTTCGCGGTAGATCGGGGCCATCGGTGCCGGGCCAGCCCATAGGTTGTAATCGATATGGTCCGGGATAGGCAGTGGGGACCTTCGCAGGCCGACCGATTGACGCAGGTTGATCTTGAAACAATGGGCCCACAGCACCTTGCCGTAGACCCCCGCCCTGATATCACGACCACAATCGATGATCGATGGGCACGATAGGTGTTGTGTACCCGATTGAATGATACGCTGGTATTTTTCGCGGGCAGCGCACATCTGCTGGCCTTCCCAGATGCAGTGACTGACGGGTTTTTCGACGTAGACATGTTTGCCCGCCTGACAGGCGGCGATCGTCATGGCCGCGTGCCAGTGATTGGGCGTAACGATCACGATGGCATCGAGCGCTTGTATGTCGAGAAGCCTGCGGTAGTCCTGCACTTTTTTGACATTCGGTACACGTTCCGCCGCCTGGTCCAGGACTTTAGTATCCACGTCGCAGAGTGCGATGACGCGCACCCCGGGAATTGCCATGAAATGATCAACCAGGCTCCTGCCTTTATGCTGGAGGCCGATGACCGCGATGTTGACGCGCTCGTTCGCCCCCAGCGACTGGGCTGGAAGCAGATTGTAGCTGCTCGCGAAGGCGGCGGCTGAAGCGGTCTTGAAAATGAAAGAGCGGCGATTCATCGGGGATGTTCAGCCCGTCATCGCCTCACTTTGCTCGCATCCAAAGGGGGGCGGAGGCGAACCAAAGCAGGCAGGCCAGGAGCATGACGAGCTTCATGGTCTCCTGCGGCAACTGACCGCCCAGGAAGAGCAGGGGAGGGGCGATGGTGGCGATTAGTGCAACCATGCTGACGCTGATGGCGATGGATTTCATGGTGTGTGTAAAGCCGGTCGACTCCATAGCTTTGAAAGTATTATATAGAGCAGTCCGCTACCGATCCATACCGGCAGAGTGGCATAGGTGGGGAGTGGCATATTGAAGTGTGCAACCGCCCAGAAGCCGATTAGTGCCGGGAGGATCCAGGCGAGTAGGGCCGGTAGATTGAAGGTGGTCAGGCCTTTGGCGGCGGGGTCGCTGGCAAAGCCAAGGCGCTCGGCCAGAAAAACATCCACCACGATGATTGCACCGACGGGTGCGAGGATCATACCATAAATGCCGACGAAATCCAGCAGCTTCATGGCGAAGGCCGGGAACAAACCGGCGATGGTGCAGATGGCTCCGGCGATCAAGGTAGCTTTGGTCCGGCTGAGCGTCGGCAAAACTCCCTGGAAGGCTAGGCCAGCCCGGTAGATTGTCGGGTTGGCGGTAGTCCATCCGGCGATGACGACGCAGATGAGTCCGACCCAGCCGACTGCTTCAAAGACCATCGGTCCGGGCGCCGGGCTGGCAGCGTCACCAAACTTCTGGATTTGATAGGCGAAGAGCAAGGAAGCGCTGATCCAGGCGATACAGTGACCGAGATACATACCGGCAGCGGGGGCCCAGCCGCTGGACGCTTTGCGGGCATAACGCAGCACGGACATATCACTCATGCCGAGGTGCATGGCAGCATTACAGAACCAGGCGAAGAAAAACACGCCCCAGAACCCGATCTTCGGATTGTCGCCCGTCGGGACACCGGTCCAGATGTCGTTGAGCTCCTTGGATTCAAGCTGCGGGATGGTGGCCAGCGCCGCGGCCACGAAGATCAGAAACATCCACGGTGCGGCGTAGTTGGCGACGCGGGCGACGGTCTGGTAGCCGCGTGTGGCGACCAGCGTCATGACCGCACCGATGATGAGGACGACGACCGACCAGGCGATACCGGTGGGCATGGTGTCGGAAAATGAGGGCATCCGCACCTCGGGGAAGGGCACGCCCACGGCCGTCGCTGATACGGTGACCATGGCCCCGGCGAGGAAGCAGAAGAGGAGTCCGTTGGCAAGGTTGTAGACCGAAACAAGGCGTCGCCCGCAAATCATCTCCAGCTTGTGGTAGAGCGTGTAGCGTGTCCGCATCGAAACGGTCGTCGTCAGGTAGCGCCAGGTCAGCACGGCGGCCAGATTCCCCAGCAAAAGCCCCAGGATCAGGTCACCGGCACCGACGCCCAGGGCGACGAAAAGCGGGCCGATCATGAACTCGGTGCCGGCGGTATGCTCGCCGGCATACATCCCCCAGAAGGACGATGGACCCTTCTGGGCCTTCTCGGGCACCCGCTCGTTTTCGTATTCGTTGGCCGCTTTAAAGCTCATGTGCTTCAGCGACCAGCTGGACGTGCTTCAATGGATTCAATTACCATACGGGTATTGGCTTGATCGATGGGATCGAATCGCAGTCTTTCGATACGCTGGTTATTCCAAGCCGGGTGGTCCGACAATTGGAAGCGGAGTGTCTCGATGTTGCCCGTGCCTGCGACCGGAACCGTGACCTGGCGCTCCCGAGCGAAGCCCTGCCCGCCCTCGGCCCAGAACAGTTGGGCCTCGCCACCCTTCTCAGAGCGCATGCGCACGATCACTTCACTCACCTGATTGGCCATGAAATGCTTTTTGCTGGAGACCAAAAAGGGATCGTTTCCAGAACTGGTCAGAAACAGTTGCCCGTCCACGACCTCGATTTCCGCGATTTGATTTTCCGGGAACCAGTCGCCGGAAGCGCTTTCCGCATTGGCTTCGAAGCTGAAACGGGGCGTGCCCTCGACTAAGACGGGTGGGATATAGGTATCAATGTCGCCGTCGATCATGCGCGGATTGCTGATGACTGTTCGGCCCGGTTGTTCGAGATCAAAGACCACGGTTAATTCGCCGGACTCCACCCTGCGCCCCAGCGGCAGTCGAATTTCCTGGGGATTCAGATCCGGTGTGATGCGGACGGGAGGCCCGAATACCGGTGTCTCGCCGATGCCGGCGGTGACGCTGATGGCAGAATTGCTGACCACGGAGAAGGCCAGCGCGTCACCGGGGTGCCCGCGTGTCGCCAGGTCGTAGCGCAAGGTGACGCGGTGCGAGCGCGCTGTAAACTGCGCCTGTGACTGGTTGGGGCCACCGACCAGAACGGCACCGTCGATCATGCGGAAGCCCGCTTGAGCAAAATCGGGATCGTAGTCCGGGTTCTTAAGCGGCAAGAGGGCGTCCTCATCGGCAAGCTGACGCGCCAAAATTCCCTTCAAGCGTTCTGCGACTTCGGGGTATTCATGCACACGGTTAAACTGCTCGCCGACGTCGCGGCTGAGGTCATAGAGTTCAAACTCGTCGGTTTGATTCGGACCCTGATTGAAAAAGCGCAGCAACTTCCATTTGCCGTCGCGGACCCAAACGTTGGCAAAGTTTCCTGTGGCCAGAACGGTGTGGGGGAAGCTGCTGAAGACGGGGCCACGCTCAAAGGCTTCGCCGCGCAGAGCGGGCATCAGGCTTTTACCATCCAGCGTCCATCCCTCGGGCTCGGGCAGCCCGGCGATTTCCAGGAAGGTGGGGAACCAGTCGTAACTGATGGATACAGCGTCGGAATACGAGCCCGGCTCGATCACACCCGGCCAGGCAGCGATCAGGGGCACGCGCACGCCACCTTCATAGCTGTTGCCTTTTCCCGCTCGCAGGGGGTGGTTGTCAGTCGGGTTAACCCCTTCAGGACGGTTATACATGTTGCCGCCGTTGTCGGAGGTGAGAATGACGAGCGTGTTTTCCCACAAACCCTCGCGTTCCAAAACATCGATCACTTTACCCACGTTGTCGTCGATCGTCTTCATCATCGCAGCCATGATGGCCGATTTTTGATACATACCCATCTCGGCTCGTTCACGGGCTGCTGCGACGGCTTCGGGCTCTCCGTCAAAAGGGGCATGCGGGTTGTAGAGCCAGAAGTTAAGCAGGAAAGGCCGGTCGCGGTTTTGCTCGATAAACTGCACCGCATAGTCTCCCAGC
>REBV01000215.1 GCA_007692545.1 Puniceicoccaceae bacterium | reverse complement strand
ACCCATATGCGAGTCAAGGATTTTGCACGATTTTTATGGGTGTCCTAAATCTTCCTTGGGTGTCCTAAATCTTCCTCCTAAATCTTCCTCCTTGCACGATTTTTATGGGTGTCCTAAATCTTCCTTCCTAAATCTTCCTCCTAAATCTTCCTATGGCGATTGAAGCTATTTGGGGTGACCTCCTAGCTTCTCCAGAACAGGTGGAGTCACCCGGATGGCACCAAGAGGCACTGAAAGAAACGGAAGCGCGTGTGGCTGCTGGCCTAGAGGAGCCGATCGATTGGGAGCAGGCAAAGGCGAAACTCAGAAAAGAATTCGAATGAAGCTTCAGATACGTCCCACGGCACTGGAAGACCTTGCCAAGGGGCGTAGGTTTTACGATTCACAGGAACTTGGTGTGGGCGATTACTTCTTTGATTCGGTTTTCGCCGACATCGACTCGCTCAAGCTCTATGCGGGCATACATCCGGAGGTTTTTGGCTTTTACCGGATGCTGACACAAATTAAGACCGACCTCACATAGATCTGTTTACATCGTCCCAAAGTCCCGAAAGAGTAAGGGAAAACCAAAGCGGAAAACAGTCGACAATGCCGCTTAAGTTAGTGCCATTCGGGAATGCCCCCTTTTATGGCCCTTAATTTGAGCGGTAACAAATAGTGCTTGACGAAGTGCCATTCGGGCTAAGCCGCATCCGCTGAAGGGCGCTTCTCTTTATTGCCTTCACCTGCTTCCTTGATGGCTTCCGGCTTGCGGAAATGCAGTTTTGGCTTGCCCCGCCCTTCGATCACCCCTCGGTTGATCACCACTCGTTCGACATTATCAGTTTGCGGCAGGTCATACATGACATCGAGCATAATGCGCTCCATGATTGAGCGCAACGCACGGGCACCGGTCTTTAAACTAATCGCCTTTTCAGCGATGGCGGCGATGGCATCGCGGGTGAAGTGTAGATCCGCCCCCTCCATCGAGAAGAGCTTGCTGTATTGCTTCACCAGCGAGTTCTTCGTGTTCTGCAAAATGTGCTCCAGGTCTGAACAGGAGAGCTCATCCAGGACCGCCACCATCGGCAAACGTCCAATAAACTCGGGGATCATGCCGAAGTGAACGAGATCTTCCGGTTGTGTCTGACGGAGTAACTCACTCATCGGCACCTCGTTTTGATGACGGTTGCGGGAGGTATCGAAACCCATCGCTTTCGAGCCCACCCGGCTCTGGACGATTTTTTCGAGGCCGACAAAGGCACCACCGCAGATGAACAGGATATTCGAAGTGTCGAGCTGAATGTATTCCTGATTCGGATGCTTGCGTCCACCCTGGGGGGGCACATTGCAGACCGTGCCTTCAAGTATTTTGAGCAGGGCTTGTTGCACACCCTCACCGGAAACATCGCGGGTGATCGAGACATTGTCGGTCTTGCGGCCGATTTTATCAATCTCATCGACGTAAATGATCCCGCACTCAGCCTTTTTCACATCATTATCAGCCGACTGAAGCAAGCGCAGCACGATATTCTCCACGTCTTCCCCGACATAGCCGGCCTCCGTCAAAGTGGTGGCATCGGCGATGGCAAAGGGCACATCCAGCATCTTGGCCATCGTGCGGGCCAGCAGAGTCTTGCCGCTGCCAGTCGGGCCGAGCAAAAGAATGTTACTCTTCTCAATCTGAACATCGTCATACTTGCTGTCGAGGTCGGCAAATTCCGCCGACGATTCCACCCGCGACTCGGAGCGGAGCCGTTTGTAGTGGTTATACACGGCCACAGCCAGGGCACGCTTGGCATAGTCCTGGCTGATGATATGCTCGTCGAGCGCCGCCGTGATTTGCGCTGGCCGGAGCAGGTTGAAACGACTCCCCGACTGCCCCTTGCCCGGCCGACTCGACTTGCCCGCCTCAGCCGCATCCGATAGCTCACGGTCGATGATCGTCTTGCACACAGACACACAGGAATCGCAGATGTGCACACCGGCTGGGCCAGCAATCATCTTGCGAACTTCGTTGTGTGCTTTTCCGCAGAAAGAGCAGAATGTCATCCGGGTGGATTTAGCCATAATTTAAAAATAGTTTGGGAGCATACTCTCCAGGTGGGCAACTGGCGGACCAATTGCTTAGCCGATTGCTTTGGCCTCGATGACCTTGTCCACGATACCATAAGCCAAGGCATCTTCGGCAGTCAGATAAAAATCACGGTCGGAGTCAGAAGCGATTTCTTCCGCCGTCTTGTTGGTGTGGCTGGCAATGAGGAAATTCATCCGCTCGCGCCAGCGAAGAATTTCGCGGGCGGCGATCGAAATATCAGAGGTCTGCCCCGTGGCACCGCCGGAGGGCTGGTGCATCATGACGCGACTATTGGGTAATGCGTAGCGCTTGCCCTTGGTGCCCGCCGCCAGGAGAAGCGTGGCCATGCTGGCGGCTTGCCCCACGCAATACGTCACCGTATCACACTGCAGAAAATTCATGGTGTCGTAAATGGCCATGCCATCCGTCACACTGCCACCGGGTGAGTTGATGTAGAGGCTGATGTCTTTCTTAGGATCCTCCATCTGCAAGAAGAGCATTTGCGCGATCACCGCATTGGCCACGAAGTCGTTGATCGGTGTGCCGATAAAGATGATGCGGTCGCGCAGCAGGCGGCTATAAATATCCCAAGCGCGCTCGGTGCGGCCTTCGCGTTCATAAACAGTTGGTAGTGGTACGTAGCTCACAGTGTAATTGGTGGATGGTTGGATTGAATATCGAGAGAACGCAAAAGCTACAGCGCCCGTCCCGGAATATCAAATGCTTAAATAATTCTCTGACCTGGCGAGTTTATTCACTCGTCGCAGCTGATGCTTCCGAGGGCTCGACCGCTTCGCGTTCCGCTTTGTCCAGCAGCAAGTCCATGGTTTTACCCAGGATGATGTCGCTGCGCATACGGTTGACCCGGTTCTGATCCTGGCGGAGCTCTTTAACCAGCTTTTCGGGGTTCTGGCCAGTTTGCTGAGCTTCCATCATAATGATGCGGCTGAAGTCCTCGTTTTCGACCTTCACTTTTTCCTTCTCGGCGATCTTGCCCAGGATCAAGCGTGACTTGAGGCGATCATGTGCGGCCTTGCGGGCCCCTTCATGCAGCGAATCTTTGTTCTTCTCAAATTCCTCCGCCGACACGCCCTGCTGCATGTTGCGCTGCATGAAATCACGCAACACAGCATCGGTCTCGCTCTCGACGCCGCTCTCCGGGATTGGGAAATCGACTGCCTTCAGCAGTGCATCTGTGATCTGCTGCCGCTCCACCGCGGCATTGCGCTGCTGCTTTTGATTTTGAATGTTCGCGGCGATGCGCTCACGCAGCTCAGCTTCATCCTTCACCTGCAGACTCTGAAAGAACGCCTCGTCCATCTCCGGCATGACTTTTTCGCGCACTTCCTTCGCTTCAATGCTGTAAACTGCACTTTTACCAGCCAGTGCCTCCGGCTTGAAATCAGCGGCAAACTCCATCGTCACCTCCTTCGTGTCGCCAGCCTGCATGCCGACCAGTGCGTCGATCACCGCACGCACGCCAGGGGCCTCTTCCGAACCGGCTTCCTCCCAGGTGTTTTTCTGGGTGCCAAACATCGGGCTATCCGGCACCAGGTCGGCGACCAACTCATCGCCAATCTTGCCCTCATAGGCACACTGGACGTAATCACCCTTCTCCGCCGCCTTCTCGGCGACGTTGTATTCCGCCCGCTGACTGAGAATCTGATCAAACATTTTGCTAATCTCCTCCTCCGTCGCCTCGGTCGGCTCGCTGGCAACTTTCAGCCCCTCGTAAGCAGGCAGCTCAAACTCGGGAATGATGTCGACCGTGAAAGTCACGCTGGCCGCTTGGCTGCTCGCGATTTCACCCTCGTTTATCTCGACAATCGTAAACACCTCGAAGTCAGCGTCAGCCACGCCCTCTTTGTGCGCTTGCGAGACGACCCGCTGTTTGAGCTCGTTCCTGATTTCCTTGGCGAAGCGTGTCCGCACCATGTTTTCCGGCGACTTGCCCGGACGGAAGCCGGGGATCTTGGCCTGGCGCTGGAAGTCCTTGATTAATTTGCCCTCCTGTTCCGCCACTTCTTCAGCAGTCACGCTCACGGTGATGGTTTTACGGGTTGGGTTGATCTCTTGAATGTCGGTTTTCACGTTGTGTATGGGTGTTGAGCTCAAGCGATGTGTATCGACATCGCCATGGAAAAAACGGGTGAACAAAGGCTATAGGCATTTTACGGTCAATGCCTAAATATAAAGCACACGCAGCTTCACCCCTTCGACGGGGCGACTGCCGTGTAGAGTAAAACCAGGATATTCACCCCCGGCAGCAGCATCAGCAGTGTCCAATAAGCGGGTTTACCCATGTCGCGGAGCCGCTTGAGCAACTGCATCAACCCAGCCATCAGACAAAATACACCCACGACGATGCCCACAAACGGGCCAAGCGGGCTGTAGTTGCCGTCATGCCATTGATTGAAGTAGCCGATGGCCAACCAAGTCACGGCGAAGGTCAGAGCCGCCAGCAAAAGCAGGCGCACAACATAGGCAACACGGCCAATTCGGCCCTCAGAGCTAATAAAAGTATCTTTCATAATATAAAATCAATAAATGAATCAGCCCTGATGTTTACCAATGCAATCAAGAGCGCAATAAAAACCTGTTGCCGCGAACGCCCGAATTTTGGGGCATTTCAGCTGGAGGTTTTAGGTAAGCATGACGGCGGCTTTTATACAGATTGGACGTGTCCACTGGCTTCGATTACGAGCACCGTCCTAATCAAATACGTCGAAAAAAAACGCCCTGTAATCGGAAACACCCAAGCTTCCAGCCACGACTGAAGTGCTGGTGGATTTCCCGTGTGCCAATATTTGGTAAAACGACTTGGAATAAGTACCAAAATTCATATCCATGTCACCGAGGGCCTCGTCATAGTGAAAGGGGCCTGGACTGCCGTTAAAAGTTATTTCGTGGGCGACGATAGAACCTTTGGTAAAACCTGAATTACCGCCACCGCTGGATACATACTTAGCGTTCGGCGCATAGATAGCACCCGTAAATGATCCATTTCCACTGACAGATACGGTAAATTTCGACGATTCGCCTTCCGGCACTTCTGGGTGAGTGCCAAATATCAAGAGAGCAGATGGCACATTGGTATTATTAAAACCGCCGTTGCCATTGACCGTTATATCGCCACCAGCGTAGAGAATCAGACTACCACCCGGTCCGATATTGATGTTATTATTACCTATATCCAGATCGCCGTCGACCACCATGACAACTGGACCGACAATCAATAGATCATTCTTTAAATTAAGATCGGACAGGTGATACTGCTCAGGAGTAGAACTCCCAAATGTACCAATTTCCACGCCGCTCTGGTTGCCGCCTTGATTACCGCCCTGGTTGCCACCCTGATTGCCACCCTGGTTGCCGCCCTGGTTGCCGCCCTGGTTGCCTTGGCCTTGACTGAAGGCATGAGCGGTCGAAAAAACGACCGTTAAAAAACATAAGGCTGCGAGCTTCAAAGGTAGAAGTCTGCCATATTTATTTTGCTGTAATTTCATGATGTGTCCTTTCAGTTCTAATCCAACTCTACAAAGAAGTGCTCCATCCGCTGGTGTTGGGGGGCACTACCTCAGGTAAGTTCATTTCAAAGCCCCAAATAACTTCACCACTCACATTGGCTTTGTCGGCAGGATCCGATCCATCGTTGGTAGCACCAGTCAGTAAATCACCTTTGACCGTTGAATTTCCTAGATTGAGGAAGCTTAGTATTGTCGACAAACTACCAATTGCTGCATTGTCTCCGGAATTTAAACCAAATGAGTAATCATAGGGAAATATTCTGGAATCATAACTATCGAAATAAGGCTGACCATTAAAATTCAGTAAAGAGACGGAAACAAGCCCATAAACGAAAGGGTTGGGCCGCCTAAACTGGGTTTCAATAAAACGTGTGATTTCTAAATTTTCGCGGGAATTCGATTGGGCGGACACGACTCCCTGGCTCACGATGTTAATGACAGGGCCAGTACTTTTTTCCACAACGACCCTAAAACTTCCATCACGATGCTTCGACAGCAAAAACGATTCTCCATCGCTTGTTGTAAAGTCGCTTAAATTCCACTCGCGATGGTAGAAATTACCATCTGTCGATTCCGTCCATCCGGCACTGATCCAGTCTCCATGACTTTCATGCTCTAATACGGCCCAAATTGCCTCGTCCACTCCCGATTCCGCGAGATTAAATGCCGTCTCATGCGCCCCCATGCGATGTCCTAACCTCCAGTCACCCATCAGTAGGTTAATGAGTGCAGCCAGACCCATGCTCATCACCATGGCAAAGATGATGGTGGTTATCAAAGCCGACCCGCTCTCGGAACGCCGTGAATATTGAATTTCTCTGGGAACTATGTTTTTAAGAGTTTTCATGGCGTATTCCGTTGGGTAAATGTGAAATTTCTAAGACCAAGCTTGGCTTCAGGAGCCGTTCCTCTTCTTGCCTGGAATTCTAAAGTCTTTACCACCAGTGTATTTGTACTAAATTCCAGGTTTGGATTGCCGGAGGCATCCGCAGCACTAGTCAAAATTGAAAAATCAGCCACGTGGTTGAAGATGGCTTGAGAATTACCGTTACTAGTCCGAATGACTGATTTGGAACCCGGTTCGAACGTATAGACAGTGGTTCCACTGCCACCATCCAAAGAAAAACCGTCCGTCCAACGTTGGGAAATACTCCGTGCATTACGAATATCCTGAGTCATTGTTTCAAGCCCCATCCGAACATCCTGATTGAACTGTGCGCGATACTCGTGATTACTGGCAATCTTGGCAAAGAACAATGTCGATGATATACCTGCCGCGATGACAAGGCCACCAACCGCGACCGAAATGAGCACCTCAACAAGGCTCATACCCGCATTCGTTGAACGCAGAGACTGGCGGTTAATTAGCACTGAGCCCTCCTTGTGAAACAACAAATACCCTGGATTCTTCATAAGCATCGCTTTCGCCCCAGAACAAGGAAATCCTGAATATTGCCTTCCCCGACTCTCCGGAACTGCTTAAAAGTCGCGCTTGGGTTTCAGCTCGCAGGCCAGCACTTGCTAAATCACTGACGCTCAATGTTTGAAGTGGTTGTGCCTGCCCAACTTGCCCCAGTTCTCTGTTTGCCTCCGCATTAGTGACTATCTGCTCAATCTCTGCCCATGGCATGCTGCGCAACCGCTCGACTTCTGAACGCAGATGAAAGTCAGCTAATGCCTGATTGCGGGTTTTCTCACTCAGGTTTACCTGAAGGCCCACTGAGGCAAGCACTCCGGTGATCACTGTAACTAGAACAAACATAGAAATAATGACCTCCACGAGCGAATAGCCGTGCTTATTACAATGGGGGGTAGCTTTCATGGGGGGGGTAAGTTTCTTGGTTTTGAGT